>DASSSG010000571.1:0-4923 GCA_035708545.1 Bryobacteraceae bacterium
GCGGGCTTCAGCATGTTGCCCGCGTCGATCGCGCCTTCGGCCTTGCCGGCGCCGACCATCGTGTGCATCTCGTCGATGAAGAGGATGATCTTGCCGGCTTCGGCCGACACTTCCTTCAGCACCGCCTTCAGCCGGTCTTCGAACTCGCCCCGGTACTTGCTGCCCGCCACCATGGCGCCGATGTCGAGCGCCACTACCCGCCGGTCGCGAAGCGACTCCGGGATGTCGCCGGAAACGATCCGCTGCGCAAGCCCCTCGACGATCGCCGTCTTCCCGACTCCAGGATCGCCGATCAGCACGGGGTTGTTCTTCGTGCGCCGCGAGAGGACCTGGATCACGCGCCGGATCTCCTCGTCCCGGCCGATGACGGGGTCGAGCTTGCCCTGCTCCGCGAGTTTCGTCAGATCGCGGCCATAGCGCTCGAGGGCTTCGTAGGTCGCTTCCGGATTCTGGCTGGTGACGCGCTGGTGGCCGCGGACCTCCTGGAGCGCTTTCATCAGCCGCTCACGGGTGGCGCCGGACTCTTTGAGGATGCGGCCGGTCGCGCCCGCGTCATCGGTCATGGCGAGCAGCAGGTGCTCGACCGAGATGTACTCGTCTTTGAGGCGCCGCGCCTCGTCCTCGGCCTGCGTGAACAGGCGTTGGAGGCGGTTAGTGATGTAAATCTGGTCGGCGGGGCTGCCGGCCGGGCTGGTCACCCTGGGCAGCTTGTCGAGTTCGGCCGCCAGGCGGCGGTGGATGCTCTCGGCGGGCAGCCCGGCTTTCAACAGGATCGAAAGCGCAAGTCCACCCTCCTGTTCGAGCAGCGTGGTTGCGAGGTGCTCGATGTCGATCTGCTGATGGCTATAGCGCAGGGCCCTGGTCTGGCCGGCCCGCAGAGCGTCCTGCACCTTCTCAGTAAAGCGGTTGGCATCCATGGCTGATAGTGCGATGTCATTGGCCGGGAAACCCGATCCGGCTATTCCCTAGCCTAACATATGAGCACACTTAAGTACAACAATCTTAGTGTCATGTTGTCAACTTTTCGAGGGTAGCCACCTTGTCCGGATAGCCGCCCACCCGCCTGAATCCTCATCCACCAGGACGTAACCGCACCGAACGAATCATTCCCGGGCGGGTACCGCCCCGCCGGCGCGACATCCGAACTCGCCGCCTGCTCCGCACCGGCCCTGCTATAAAGTCTTCGTAAGCCAATGCGAACCAGCGAATGGATTATCGCTTTCTTCTTCACCTGGACATCTGTGCTCGCGCTCACGCTGCCGATTTCGGGCGCGATGCGCGCGCGTGCGCTTGTGGCGAATGCTGTCGTGCTGATTGTTTACATCCTTCTGCTTCGTCTGCGCAGCCGGGTGTGGGTCGACTACGCGCGCGACTGGGTGCCGCAGGCACTCATGATCCTCGCCTATAAACAGACAGGCTGGTTCGCCCCGGCAAAACACACGAATGCCTTCGAGCATCAGTGGATTGTGTGGGACCGGCTGCTGCTCGACACCCTTCACGGACGGGCGCTCATCGAATCCGCCGGAGCGGCTCTGCCCACGCTCCTCGAACTCTCGTATTCGTTTGTCTACGCAGTGCCACCGCTCACGATGGCTGTCCTGTACGCGCTCGGCCTGAAGAAGTGCTCGGACATGCTGCTGACAATCTACCTGCTCGGACTGTTCCTGTGTTACGCGCAGTTTCCGTTCTGGCCTTCGGAGCCGCCGCGGACTGTCTTTGCGGGTCAGGACCTGCCGAGTGTGCGGACCCCTGTCCGCGATTTCAATCTCTGGCTGGTCGGCAATTACGGCATTCACACGAGCGTTTTCCCGAGCGCACATGTATCGGGTGCGTTTGCAGCGGCGATGGCCCTGCTGTATCTGGCGCCGCAGCGCCGGCGCGTCGTCGTAAGCTATTTCGCGTATTCGATCCTCGTCGCGATTGCCACTGTGTACGGCCGATACCACTACGCCGTCGACGCGATAGGCGGATTCATCATCGGGACGTCTGCGTGTCCGCTGGGCATCGCGCTGGCGGAGCTTGCCGCGCGCGTTCGCCGAACGGCCGCAACGATGGCCGCGCGGCGGCCGGCTAGTCGCGCATCATATTGCGCAGGATGAACCCGACGTTTGCGGGCCGTTCAGCCAGCCGGCGCATAAAGTAGGGATACCAGGCGGTGCCGTACGGCACGTACAGTCGTACGCTGTAGCCAAGCTTCAGGAGCGCGCGCTGCAGGTCGCGGCGAACGCCGTAAAGCATCTGAAACTCGAACTGCCCCGCGTTGATGCCGCGCCTGCGAATGTAGACGTCCGCATGGTCGAGGATTTGCGCATCGTGCGTTGCGACGGCCGGACACGTGCCCCGATCAAAGAGTCTCTCCATCAGGCGCAGGAAGCTCGCATCGACCTCGGTTTTGAGCTGCCATGCGACCTCCGGCGGCTCCTGGTAGGCGCCCTTGCACAGGCGCACCGGGATATGCTCGCGGCACAGCGCCTCGACGTCGGCGGCTGTGCGATATAGATACGCCTGAACTACGGCGCGCACGCCGCCCGGATGACGCGCTTGCATGGCATGGACCAGCCGCAGCGTTCGCTCCGTGTACTGGCTCGACTCCATATCCATCTCGACACTCGTTCCGATCGCGTGCGCTCTGTCTACAAGCACCGCAAGATTGTCAAAACAGGCCTGCTCGGAAATGTCGAGGCCGAGCGCCGTGACCTTGACCGAGATCGTAGCGCCGAGCCGCAGGTGAGCAATGCGATCGAGCGCCCGAAGATAGGCCTCGCGCGCCCCGCTCGCCTCTGCAAGCGTCGTGACGTTCTCACCCAGGTGGTCGAGAGTCGCGAGCGTGTTCTGGTCGCGCAGTGACGCTGCGACGCGGATCGCGTCGTCAAGCGTCAGCCCGGCGATAAATCTGGAGGTGAGCCGATTGGCCGAGCGTGAGGTCTCCATCCAACGGCGGAGCGTGGGCTGTTTCGAAAGATACAGGAAACTGCCCCGCAGCATCGGTATGAAGGCGGACACGTATTCTCAACCGCATTGTAGCGCCGAGTCGCAGGGCGGCACACCGCGTTCGTGGTGTTATCCGTATGCGACGTAGCTGAGATACCCCAGTGCAGCGCCTATCGAGGCACCGACAACCACGTCGCTCAGGAAGTGCATGCCGAGCAGGATGCGCGAAATCGCAATGCTGAACGCGCAGAACAGCAGACCAATGACGAGGTTCGGGTAGAAGAGTCCGAGCGAGACCGCGACGGCAAACGCAGTGATCGTGTGGCCCGACGGGAACGAGAACTGATCGGGCGGAAGCAGTTTGGCCCAGCAGTGCGGCTCGAGATGGCACGGCCGGCGGCGTTTGGTTTTGCGCTTCAGAGTAAGAAAGACGATGCTGCCGACGAGGGCGGCCATTCCTGCCGCTGCCGTCGCCGCGAAACGCTGCGGCCCGCCGAACAGCAGGACCGCGAGACCCATCGCGTACCACAGCCAGCCGTCGCCGCCACGCGTGGCGACGATCATCCACAGGCGGATCCAGCGCGGCGCACGCCAGTTGTTGGCGCGGCGCATCAGCCGGTGATCGCGCCTCACGATGTGGCTGAGCATCCAGTGGCGGGTGGTCATGTTGATGGCTCCCAGGCGCAGGATCCGAGCGGATTCTCGCCTACCGCCGCGGCGGCGAGCCGCTGCGACCACCGTCGCGCGAAAGCGGCCTCTATCCCACAGTTTATAAGAGTGACCACCGGCACACCCAGAACCAGAGGTGCGGCCAGCGCCATCAACGGCGTTTCCCCCAGCATTGATCCACATACGGAGAGCACATCGCGCGTCAGCTTTCGCCAGCTGCCCGGTTCGCCCTCGACAACCGCGCGGCCGGCGCGCACGCCGGCGAAGAACTCGGCGCGCGTTCGAGCCGCAGGTACACGGGTCCACGCGGTACCGGCGGAAGCGAGCGTGTGTGCATCACTGCCTCCGATACCCGCCGCGCCCGCGCGTGCCGCCAGGTCGCTCGCCGCCCTGTTGACGGCCGGAATCATTGATCCGTTCAGCGCCTCTACAGCCGGGAACCACGTCTGAAAGAACTCGAAATCGGCAGGGCTGCGGCGGCCGGTCAGTTTCGAGAACGCGTGATTGATGCTGAACAGAACCCGGTGTTCATTGAGATATTCGATCAGGGAAAAGAAGTCGGAGCGGAGACGGTCGATCCGCAGGTACTGCCGGTCCGTGATGTCATAGATCCCGATGTGCACGGGCAACCCGCTCGGCATCGTGCAGCTCGCCTCGACACTGAGGAAGAAGTCTGGCCGGCTGCGCAGTTCCTCGGCGGCATCAATGGAATCGTGGTCCGTGATGGTGACCAGGTCCATGCCAACGCGCTTGAGACGCTCGTATACGGCCCGCGGTTCCGTGTAGCTCTCGCGGCAGAACGCGCTTGCCACAGGCACCGTGCACATCCCGGAGTGCCGGGTATGGACGTGCAGATCGCACCTCATGATTCCTGAGTAGCCCAGGATACGTTACATCCGAGTGACGTGTGGAAAAAACGTACATGAAAAAGAATGTTTCGGCGCACGAAGCAGCCCGTCCGGGTTACGATTGACGTGTCGCCGGATGAAGAAAATCGATTTCGTGTTCTTCGACGCCGGCGGCGGTCATCGCAGCGCCGCGACCGCGCTCGCGGCCGTCATCGAGCAACAGGGCCGCCCCTGGCGCGTGCGGCTGGTCAATCTTCAGGACGTTCTCCAGCCCATAGACATCTTTCGCCGCTGGGCGCGTGTCCGCATGGAGGATGTCTACAACCACATGCTGAAGAGCGGCTGGACGCTGGGCTCGGAGTATCTGGTTCCGGCGATGCACTGGCTGATCCGGCTCTTTCATCGCCAACAGGTGCGGCTGCTGCACGAGTTCTGGCGAAAAGACACTCCCGACATGGTGGTATCCGTCATTCCG
>DASSSG010000572.1:0-17051 GCA_035708545.1 Bryobacteraceae bacterium
CGGCACCACTGAAAATGTAGTGCAGACCTTTGGCAGGCCGGTGTTGAAAACAAAGCGGCTTCGCCTTCACAGGCCCCGCCAACTGCGAAGGTTGGGTCAGCAATCCCGTGCGTGGGCGCCAGAGGAACGATCTGCTCTACACGACGGGAATCGGCGTAACGTTTGCGAAATAGCGCGAAGCCGCTGAGCTCGTGCAGCGTGTTCTCTGACGCTGGTCAACGCTGTCGGCCACGCTCTCCGGCGCCCCGCTGTGCGGCAGGCCGGCAGTACGCTCCTCGGGTTCCACCCCGCAAGCACGGAGCCGCACAGTCCGATCTCCGTGTTGTTCGACTACGATTCCTTCGTGAGCTCCCGGACAAACTGAGCCGTCTGCCCGATCTGGTCGTTGAACCGCTGGTACATTCCTATGATGACCGCATCGCTGGGCTTGATGCCCTGGAGAGCCACTCCGATGCGCTCGCGAACTTCTTTCGGCGAGTTAACCGAGCGTCCGGCCGCAAGGACTTTGTACGTGAGGCACGGCTTCTTTGTTTTCCTGATCGTCTGCAGCATTCGCGGAGGATCAGCGGGCAGATAGATCTCTCCGAGCGGCACCTGGCCGAGCAGCTTCTGAAACTCCGCCCGTGGCCGGTTCAGGTAGTAGAGGCTCGTCATGAAGTAGTCGATATCCCAGTCTTTCTCCTGCGCGTACTCGACTTCCAACGGGTTGTGGCAGGACAGCCCGACCATGACATCGAGGTCGCGGATGCGCTTCAGATACTCGAGCGACTTGTCGAACTGCCCGAGGTCCCACAGCCGGTTCGTCGCCGCGCCATGCTGGGCGATTCCAAGCGGCTTCAACCTGACGGCGCGCTCGAGCATCTCCGGTTGCTCGTTGAAATTCGGCCGGGAGAGCAACAGAAGCTGCAGTTTTCCACCCTGCTCTTTGTATTTCAGCCAGTCGGTCTCGAGACGCTCGCTCCAACTGGCCTGCCATGTATTGAGCCCGGCACGTTCGAGTTCGCGCAGGAACGACAGCACACGCGCAGTCGTGTGGTACTCGCCCATGTGCGCGGAGAAGACGTAATTGAAATGGGAGTAGCCGTAAATTGGATTGGCGCCGGCGATCAGGCGCGTAACCTTGTATTTGCCGAAAGGCGCCAGCGGGAGCAAGCTTCCCGCTCTGGCCTCGGGCACGCGGTCATCGGGTGTGCTGACCTGGGCGTTGGCTGCATTTGCGGCTCCAAGCCATGCCGCGAGTGTGCCGGCGCCCCGCAACAGGTCGCGCCGGTCCACGCCGGGATCGTCGACAGGTTCGAGTTCGACCATGCCGTTCATGAGAGGTGGTTCGTAGTCCATCGGAATCGTTTTATCAGAACCTGGGTACCAGCGGGGAGTGTCGGGCCAGTTGAAGTTAAAGCGGAATACAGCGGCTCCGTCCGGGCCTGATGCCGCGGATGTCGATCGCGCGCCTCAGCATACCATCCGGCACAACAGTCGCGTCGAATTCCGGCGCATCGATCGCAGATCTCCATTGAGAAGATTGGCAACTTTGCGTCAAAGGAGCTGCCCGGGCGCATTCGTCCGGTATGTTGGCGACTGTGCGTAAGTCATGGAGCCGGCAGTCGGAATCGAACCGACGACCTTCTGATTACAAGTCAGACGCTCTACCAGCTGAGCTATACCGGCTTTATTGCCATTATCCCAGAACTATCTCGCCGCTACCTGCGCTGATTTGGCCTTCACACGCAGCAGGATGGGTTGGGGCGCGGCGTAGGCGTTCTGCATGCTCGCCCGGGTTTCGATCGCCCCGGCCACATGGAACACCTGCTCGATCGGCTGCGCCACCGGGAGAGCCTCGATCGTGAAAGACCGCTCCGTCTCGTTTTCGTTGACCAGAACGCCGTTGAGGCCCACGTCGCGCACGCGGACTCCGGGCGGGAGATTGCGCACCTGCATCGGCACCCGGCCGATGAAACCGTTCTGTCTGGCGATCGCGACCTTCACCTGTGCCGCCGTCCCGGGCTCGAGCGTCACCTCGCGGGTTTCCGCGGTCACCACGATATCCGGCTTCGGCATGAGCGCGATCAGCGCCAGCCTGTCGTTCGGGTTCGCGTAGCGCGTCAACCCACTCGCGCGGCCGGCTATTTTCAGCGGCGCCGCGAGTTCCAGTTTCGCGTGCTCCTCTGCGCTCAGGATCACGACGGTTGAGTTCTGACCGGCAGGGATGCGCGCCGGAGTAGCGTTCAACCCCGTAGGCAGATCGTCGACCGAGACGTCGATGTTTCCATCAAAGCCGTCACGGCGCAGCGCCGTCACAGTCACCGGGACCGCGCCGCCGGCGGGAACATTCGGGTTCGCGGGGCTTACCGTAAGCCGGAAATCCGGCTGCGGAGCACGTACTGCGAGACGGAACGGCTGGTTGTCGCCCGATTCGCGGACATCGCGGAGACGCACAATGTATTCGCCGTCGGCCGGCGCCGTGAACGCGAGATATGAATCTTTACCCAGCCCGCGCCCGCCATCATCGTTCGATGCGTACAGGCGGACGAGCGGCAGACCGTTGGGCGCGAACGTCGCGCCCGGTGGGTGAATCCGGACCTTATAAATCGACCGGTCGATCGCGTGTGACTCGGGGCTCGTGCCGAACTGCGCGATACGCTGCCCGGAAAATGACTCCATGATGAAATCGTCGTCCGGTCCGGGCGGCAGGCTCTCGATCCGCATGATCTCGCTGCCGGCCATCAGATAATCGCCGACCATCAAACCGGTGCTCGCGGCGAGCCGAATTCCGCGATCGGTCGAACCATGATCGCGCAGGACGACGGTCGTCTCCGCCACTGCGCGCACTGTGGCGATCTCGATGGCCTTGCCCTCGCGATCAAGCACATCCACGATCGAGTCAACCTCGGATCCCGAACGGCGCGCGACAGCTTCCACGATCAGCTTCTGCCCCTTCTTTGCGGCGAAGCGGAAATACTGCGGACCGGAGAGCTTGCCGCTGATCGTCGCCGGCACCGGAACGCTCTGGGCTGTGGCGGCGCTGAGATTGCTACCGGACGCCGCAACATCGGGCTTCGGCAGGTCGGGCATCGTCAACTCCGCGGCCATGCGGTCCGGCTCCGCCGCGGGCAGCGGAACCTTGCCGGCCCGAATGCGATAGAAGTGCCGCATGCTGCCGCCCTGCTGATAATCACCGACGCGAACATAGTAAGTCCCGGGTTTCAGGAAGCGATGCGTGAACTGCGGCTTCGTCTCCTCGCGAACAATATTGCGGTCTTCGCCGATGATCGCGAGCACCGGCTGAAGCGCCGAGCCCGCTCGCGCCGACGGGTTGTCGAACGTGATTTCATCGCCGGCGGCCACCCTGATCCGGAAAACGTCCACATCGCCCGGCCGCGTGATCTCGCCGGTGAGGATCGCCGGCAAGCCTGCCTCGATCGCCTGCTCGGGCATGTTGTCCGGCTCTTTGTCGGCCGCCGTCGTGAGTTTCGGCTCGATGAGGATCGTGTCAGTCGGGCTCGTCCCGAGATGATTCTGCAGTCGGAAGCTGACCGGGCCTGCCTCGGAAGTATCGCCGACACTGACCTCGACGGTCACAGCCACGCGCGGCGGCAGCGGGCCCACATCGATCGTCGATGGCGTACCGTTCGCGCCGAGGCGCACATCGGGAAGATCGGACAGCGCCCGAGTACCGATAATCCGGCCGGTGATGCCTGGCTTGCTGAAGTGAATTGCAGTCGCGCCGGAAAGATTCAGGCCTTCGACCGTGATCTCCGACGTCGTGCCGATCGCGACGCCCTTCGGATAAACGGAGTTCACGATCGGAGGCGTGGTGCGCGGCGTCAGCGGATGCGGAGCCTCGGCGGCGGCAGCGGAACCACAGGCAAGAAACGCGGCAAAGATCATTCTCATGGCGTGTACGTCGATACCGAGCCGTCGAAGCGGCCCGCGATGATGGACTTGCCGTCCGATGTGAATGCCAGGCCGTAGACCCAGTCGGGCTGCGGCGAAAACGTCTTCAGCTCTGAGAGATCGGAGGCGCGAAACACCTTGATCGTGCGGTCGGCGGCCGCCGACGCCAGATACCGGCCGTCCGGCGACCACGCGAGGCGCAGGATGGCGTCTTCGTGCGCCATCAGGCTGTGCAGCAGTTCGCCTTCCTGGTCGCCGAGGCGCCAGATGCGGATCGACTTGTCGACTCCCGCCGCGGCGACGTACGTTCCTGTTGGATCAACGGCGACGGTGTTGATGCCGTCGGAAGCGTCACTCAGCGTGTACAGCCGCCGGCCCGTCGAGCTGTCCCAAATCTTGATAGTCCGGTCGGCCGCGCCGGAAATCAGGCGGCGTCCGTCCGGTGTGAACGCCAGCGCGTTGATGGCGTCAATATGATCTTTGAGTGTGCGAACCTCCGCGCCGCTGCCGGCGTCCCACAGCTTGATCAGCTTGTCGTA
Organism: Bryobacteraceae bacterium; assembly: GCA_035708545.1. GTDB lineage: Bacteria > Acidobacteriota > Terriglobia > Bryobacterales > Bryobacteraceae > DASSSG01. The sequence continues at coordinate 4,434 of DASSSG010000572.1, forward strand.
ACCGGCTGTCGCAATCTGCTTCCCGTCGGGTGAAAACGCGACCGCGTATATCGCATCAGCGTGGCCGCCAAGGGTGCGAAGTTCCGCACCGCTTGAGACATCCCACAATTTGACTTCACCCCTGCGGGCGGGCAGTCCGCCCGCGGCAGCGAGCAGCTTGCCGTCGGGCGAGAACGCGAGCGACCGCACAGCGTCCGCATGGCCGCTCAGAATGCGATTGCCCGGCTGGATGCGCACCTCGCGGAATCCGCCCAGCGCGAGCACGCTTGTGCCGGGCTGCTGCGCAAGCGAGAAGATCTGCGGTCTTACCGCGACGCGCGGCTTGATTATCGGAGTGGCCGGCCGCAAAACACCAGCAGTGCCAGTCCCCTGCGCTCCCGCATCGATCCACTTGCGGATGGTCTCGATGTCGCCGGCGGCGAGCTTTTGGCCGCCCATCGGCATTGCCGGCTGCACGGCGCCCGTAAGCATCAAATAGAGCCGGCTCTCGCTGCTCTTACCTGGGAAAATCGCAGGCCCGTGATTGCCGCCTGTCTTCAGCGCGTCGGCACTCTCCACGCTCAGGCCACCCATTTTTGTCAGCGGGGCGTGGCAGCCCAGACAGTTCGCGGCGAGAATTGGAGCCACATCTTTCGCGAACTCCTGCGCCGCGACCGGGAGCGCCACAACCATGATCATGCCGATGCGCTTCATATCAGTGGTTGAACATGAATTCTCTGCTCGAAAGCAGCGCCCACGCGAGGTCTTCGAGCGCTTGCTGGCGGCTCGTCCGCTGCGCGTCGGCGGGTCCGGACGCGACACGCGCCTCGGCGAGCAATCGCGCGAGATTCGCCCGCTCATTGTCCGTCGGATACCGGCTCAGAGCAGCCAGCGTGAGGTGCTCGAGGATACGGCTGTCCGACAGCCCGAGCTTCAGCGAAGCGGCGATATTTCCCTGCGGATCGCTGAGTTTCCTGTTCAGCGTGTCTCCGTTAATGATGTGTAACGCCTGGGTGATGCTCGGGTCTGCCGAGCGCTCAGACGCGTCGCAGATCACGCGCGGCGGACGGCCGAAGACGGTAAGAAACTGCGATTTGACGAGCACATCAGGCAGCTGAATGGCGCGCATGCCGGCGGGATAGTTCGGAAACGGAGTCGGCACCCCCGTCACCTGCGACATGGCGTCGAGCAGCACCTCCGCCGGCAACCGCCGAACGATGTATTTCGAATAGAACCGGTTGTCGTTCGCGTTCGTCGCATTCGCCTCCGACGACAGCTGATACGCGTTCGAATTCATGATCGTGCGGATCAGGTGCCTGATATCGAACCTGTGTTCGACAAAATCCCTGACCACCGCAGTGAGAAGCTCTTCGTTGCTGGCGGGATTGGTCGCGCGCACGTCATCGATGGGATCGCAGAGCCCGCGGCCCATGAGCGTGCCCCAGACGCGGTTCACTATATTGCGCGCAAACGAGTCGTTCTTCGGATCCGTCAGCCAGCGGGCGAAGTGCGCGCGGCGATCGGCGTCGCTGTCGATCGGGAACGCCTCGCCATCGAGCGGCGCCGGCGCGAGCGGCCGCAGCAGGCGCGGATGGTTGATATCCCCCGAGCTCTTGACGTAAACGATCGTCTCGCCCGGCTCAGTCCCGTTCTTCTGGCCAATGCGCGAGAACAGATTTGCAAACTGGTAGTACTGCTTCTGGGTCCACTTCTCCAGCGGGTGGTTGTGGCAGCGCGCGCACGTGAGCCTCTGGCCGAGAAACGCCTGCGTCACGTTTTCCGCAAGATCGATCGTGTCCTTGTGCAGGACGAAGTAATTCAAAGCGCCGTTTTGCTTCGTGCTGCCGGAGCCGGTGAAGATCTCTCGCGCGAACTGGTCCCAGGGCTTGTTGCTTTTGACGCTGTCGCGAATCCAGTAGTAAAACGACCACATGGCCGGCCGGCCGAGCTTGCGGCTGGAGACGAGCAGCAGGTCGGACCACTTGTAGGCCCAGTTATCCACGTACTCGTCACGTTCGAGGAGCGCATCGACGAGGCGGGCGCGCTTGTCGGGCCGCGGATCCGTTAGAAAACTCTCGACCTCCTCCGGCGTCGGCAGGATCGCGGCGGCATCGAGATATGCGCGGCGAATGAACTCGGCGTCCGTGCTCCGTTTCGATGGCGCTATGTTCAGATTGCGCAGCTTCGATATGACGTAGTCGTCAATGAAGTTATTGCGTTGCCAGCTTGTGTAAGTTTCGGCTGGGACCTGATTTGGATATGGCGAGGTCACGGTCGCGTACAGGACCTTGCTCGAATACCAGATCGTGATGGCCGCTTCTCCCTGGCCAGTGACCTTGACGCGGCCGCTGTCGTTCACCGACGCCACTCCTTCGTTGTTCGAACCGTACCTGGCCCACGGCGTCACGTCATCGGAAGTGCCATCGGAGTATTTCGCGCGCACCACGATCTGGTGCTCGCCGCCGGGGTTCAGCTGCATCTTTTTCGGCAGCACCTGCAGGCCGACAACTTCCTTGTCGGTCGGCTTCGGAGCCGGCGCTCCGGCGGCAATCCATTCGGCGATCACCCGATACTCGCGCGAGTTCGGATCGAGCCGCTTGCCTCCGCCGTGCGCGATCGCCATCGTCGGCTTGAGCAGCATGAGGCTGGCGCTCGGGTCGGCCAGCGAAACGCGGCGGCCGACGGCCTGACGCGTGAGCACGTCGTAATCGGCTTCCGGATCGTAGCCGCGCAGCGTGAGCTTGAAGCCGTTCTTGCCGGCGAGGGCTCCGTGGCACGCTCCCTGATTGCAGCCCTGCTTCGTCAGAACCGGAATCACTTCTGTACGGAAACGCGGTGTCCACGGCAAGGCAGTATTTGTCACCCGCACCTTCGCGGAAGCTGTCCTGCCCCGAACGCTCGCCGTAATGATCGCCTCACCATCGCCGGCCGGCAGGACAATGCCGCTCGCGTCTACGGTGGCAACCTTCGGGTCCGAAGACGCCCACTTAGCTTCACGTGTCGCATCGACGTTGAAACCGCCGGCCGTGTCGGTTGCGAGCAACTGGTGGCGCGCCTGGCGGCCGTTCAGTTCCACAGCGGGGGGAATCACCTCGATAGCGAGCGCGCAGGCTGCGCACGCAAAGATCAGAGCTGCCGGTTTCATGCAAACAACTCGTGAATGGGTTCGACGCCGCGATCCACCAGCGGAATTGGTCTGCCCTGCGCGCCCGGCAGCTCGCTGTGCAGATCGAGCCCGAGCCCCTTGAACACGGTCGCGGCGATCTCGGCGGGCATGACGGGCCGGTCCTTCGGGGCGGCGCCGATATCATCGGACGAGCCCACGACGGTCCCACCTTTCAGCGGGCCGCCGCCCATCAGCACCGTCCAGCACTGCGGCCAGTGGTCGCGGCCGCCGGCCGGATTTACCTTCGGAGTGCGTCCGAACTCGCCCATGCCGAGCACCATCGTGCTGGCAAGCAGCCCACGCTGGCTGAGATCCTCGAGAAGCGAGCTGTAAGCCATGTCGAACATCGGGCCGACCAGGTCGCGATAACAGCTGATCGGGCTGAACGGGCGCGAGCCATGGATGTCCCACGTGATCTCGTCAAACACCGTCTCGAACATGTTGATCGTGACGAACCGCACGCCGGCTTCGATCAACCGCCTGGCAAGCAGACAGCTCTGGCCGAAACGATTTCGCCCGTACTTGTCGCGAATCTCATCGCTCTCGCGATTGAGCTCGAATGCTTCACGCGCCCTCTGTGACGTCATCAGCGTGTAAGCCTGATGGAAGGTGGTGTCGAGCAGCCGCGCGTCCTGCGAGGTCTCGAACTTACTAACTGATTTATCGATGACTTCCCGCCAGTTCCGCCGCCGATCCACGCGCAGCGGCGTCAGATAGTCGGGCGGCAGCATGTCCGGAACTCGAAAGTTCGCATCGCTCGGATCGGCGTTGAGCACGAATGGATCGAAAGTCTTGCCAAGATAGCCGGCATTCTGGCCGTGCGGCATGTTCCCGCCGGTGTTGCCGATGGGCCGGGGCAGGAGCACGTGCGGCGGAACATCGCCTTTCGGACCTTTCACTTTCGCAAGCACGCAGCCCATGTGCGGGTGCTCGATACCGCCCTGAAAGAACCGGCCTGTCTGCATGAGCTGGTGACCGGTATCATGTACCGCCGCAGCCGTGTGGTACACGCTGCGGATGAGCGAGAACTTGTCCGCGTGTTTCGCCATGCGCGGGAAGTTCTCACTGATTTCGATGCCCGGAACGTTGGTTTTGATCGGCTTGTAGGGCCCGCGAATCTCCACCGGCGCGTTGGGTTTCATGTCCCACGTGTCGAGCTGTGAGGGACCGCCGACCAGCATCAGTAAGATGCAGTTCACGTCTGATTTCGCGGTATCGACAGCGCTATGTGCCCTCAGCGCGAAGAACTGCGAGAGCCCAAGTCCGAGAACGCCGAGCGAGCCGGCATGCAGGAAGTCGCGGCGCCGGAGGCCGTCACAGAACTCGACGGCTCGGTCCGCATCAAGACGAAACATGGTCTTCCCTCCCCTCCCGAGGGCGGATGATCACGAAATGATCAAGTTATTGTAACGCGGAAAGCCTTGAGCCGGCTTACCGTAAGGCGTTGAATTGCGGTCCAGCCGTCAACAAAGAACTTCGGACATCAGGAGGTCCGTGATCGGAGGACCTCGAACACGATATGGCCAGCGATGACCACGCCCAGGCCAATCACGAGCAATGCGGTATGCCAGGCTGCAGCGGTCATACGGCCGGCAGCGATAACGACCGACATCCAGTCGGTCTCCGCCAGCACGAGCAACCACAGGAGCCGCTCCGCGCGGAGACACACGACGGTGCGGCCCGGACTCCCGCTCGCCCACGAGCGCCGAATTGCGCGAGCGAACGCTGTCCAGATGATTTTTCCGGCAGCCTGTATGCCGCCGCGGCTCCTACCGCGCCCGGAAGCCAATCGTGCTCAGCACGCGCCGGGCACTCCCAAGCACGAGGTCCTCCACCTCCTCCGTAAACCAGCCCGGCTGGAGGAAGTACACCATGCTGTCACCGGCCTCGTAGCCGCCTTCCCGCTGGACGCGACGCGACGGGATGTAGCCCATCACCACATTGGAATAGCCGAGCACGACAACGCGATCGGATCCATATTCGCGCTTGAGCTGAGCCTGATAGTCGATGACGACCTCGCCGCCGAGCGCGATCCACGCCGGACCCTCGCCTATCCGGAATGCCTGCACCGGGTACGCTGTCGAGCGCACAGGCCTGCCGGCGTCGAAAGCTTCGAGCATGAGCCGGCCGCGTTTCGCAAAGAACGGATCCGCGCTTTTCGCCTCCGCCTGATACACGTTCGCCATATGCGACTGGAACGGCAGCTCGATCAACTCCCAGGCGGAGCGCAGGCGCCCTTCGATCCGGCGCGGCTTCCCATCGAGAGCCGCAGTGACGGCTGCTGCGAGCGCCTCACCGTGCTGCTCGGGCAGATCGCGCCGGCTCCGCGGGTTTGGGTTCTGGTCGGCGCCACAGAGCTCGACAAACAGCGCGGTCGTGCCCGGGTATGTGCGCTCGAGCGCCGCCTGCGCGTAGCCCGCGTAGTCGCCGCTCACCTCGAGGAACTGGGCGGTGAGTGTCGTGTTGTGACAGGCGTATCCGAATACGATCGCAAGCACGCGGCCATCGTGCCCGCGGACGCGCAGCACCGGGACGCTGTGATCCGTCGGCGCGGGAAAGCTCTCGCCGGGCCGGATGCGCGCGAGCGGCTCCACTCGGCGATTGATCGCGAAACCGGCCGTGCCGATGGCGAACTCCGCCCTCGCCGGCTGCACCGCTCCGAGTGCTTCGCCTATGAGATTCTCGAGTTTGCCGGTCAGGGCGTCCGCATACGCGCGGGCCCACCTGTCAACGTCGTCGCCGGTACTCGCGGCCACCGTCAGCCGCGGCCATATCAAAGGACCCGAGTGCGTATGCGAGGCGTTGAACACCACCTGCCGCCGCGCGAGCCCGTGCTTCTTCTGCACGCGCGCGGCGATTTCGTCCGTAATCTCGCGCGTGAACCCGAGCAGGTCGGCGGTCACAACAACGAACCGTTCCCCATTGCCGTCGTCGAGTGCCAGCGCTTTCGCCCACAGGTCAAGCGACACTGTCTCCGCCGGTTTTGAACGCGCGGCGTAGCCTGAAAGCCACGCCGGCAGCGGAGGCGTGATCCTGACGCGCGCCACACCGGCGCGGAACTCCGCAGACAGAGGCAGCGACAGCAGGACCACCCAGACCAGTCGTGTCATGGCCTTAAAGAGATCGCCGCCGCGGGAATCGACATCAGGTCTGCCCGCGTCTTGCCATTCTCCGTGACACGCGTCAGCGCGTACACGGTCCCGTCCTTCCCGACGGCTATCGAATTCACGTACGCCGGCCGCTCGCCGTTCGCAAAGAAAATGGGCCCGTGATCGCGATACCGCGCGGTCGGAATGTGATACGTGATCAGGTGGAGGTTCTCACGGCCTTTCGACTCGCCCTTCGCCGTGGAGTTTTTGCCGGTGACGCGCCGGCCGCTCTCGTAAATCGCCCCGCCGGTCAGGTAGTACAGCGTATTGCCATCGGGCCCGAGCGTGAAGCCGAGATACCCGTAACTGAACTGGTCGAACATGCCGGCGCGGCGGGATGGGAGTGATGTGATGCGATCGAGCACCTCTAAGCCGCGCGCAGACGGATCGAAGCGAAACAGATACCCCGAGTTGCCGTGCACGCCGTAGACACTGTTCGACCCGGCATGCCAGACCGTTTGACGCCAGTTGTAGCCCATGTGCCCGGGCGCGTGCGGATCGTACCGGCCGAAGTAGTCTTTGCGCATGTTGTCTTCGGCTATCGTTTCGAGCGCGTCGCGATCGTACCGGTAGCGAAGAATGTCACCCTTCGCGTTCGTGAAATACGCCGAGCCATCGCGCGGGTCCACGGTGATCGACCGGCAGATCGTTTGATAGCGTTTGCCGACCCCGTTCTCGCCATCATCCGCCACGCGCCCCAGGTTCTTCATTTCGCGCCTGGGCAGGTCATAGCGGAAGAAGTAACCAGTAGGCCACGTCAGCCCGTAGATGCGCTTCCGCTGCGTATCCATGGCCATCGTAATGATGCCTTCGCGCTCCGGTGCGGCCGCGAGATCTTCGAACCCGCGAGTCTTCATATCGAACGCGAGCAGATGCCCGCCAGGATACGGCTCATAGCCTGCCGGCGGGATGCCCATCTTCTCCATCCCGCCGATGATGCTGTAGTAGCCGAGATGCGTGGCGAAGTAGAGCTTCCCGTCGGACTCGACGAAACTGACGTGGCTCTTCCCCTGCACGATCGTTTTCCTGTCCTTCTCACCGCATGCCGCCGTGAGGTCGCCGAGCTCTTCGATTCTCCCCGTCGCCGGGTCAAAGCTGCGCATCTGCGCGCCGACATCGAACCGTTCCGAGCTGAGGACGTAGTAAATGCGCCCATCGCTGCCCGTCCCCATGCCGTTGTAAGTGTCATGCGCCTGCGGGAAGCGCGAATTGTATGTCTTCGCAATGAGCTTCGGTGGAGACTGGGCGGCCGCGATTCCCCCGATCGCGCCGATCAGCGCTGCAACAGTCGCCGCCCTCATTTGTGAGGCCCGATCGCGAACAGGTGTTTGCGCCCGCGAATGTACAGCACTCCGTCGGCAATGGCGGGGGTGGCCATCACAGTCTCGCCGAGTTCGTTTTCGGCGAGCAGCTTGTACTCGCGGCCGGTCGCCAGCACGAACGTCTTCCCCTCTTCGTTCGTGATGTACAGGCGATCACCCGCGGTTACAGGCGAGCTCGAGTACCCTGACGTCCCCGCCCCCAGCCGCTGCTGATACTGCCGCTCGCCGGACTTGAGATCAAACACCGTCAGGACTCCGTTGTCAAAACAAAGGTACGCTAAACCGCCAAGCAGCAGCGGTGTCTGCATGTAATTGCCCGAGCGGTCCTGCGACCAGACGATGCCGGCTTTGCTCTTCGTGATGTCCCCTTCGGCGTCCGTGCGAACAGCATACACCGGCCGCCCGAGCCCGTGCGCATTCGTGATCACAATGACGCCGTCCTGATAAACAGGTGTGGGAACGGGGATGTCGCCGCCGCCCTCCATTTTCCAGAGTTCCTTGCCGGTCGCGAAATCATAGCCGCCGATGTGTTTCCAGCCGTTCACGACGATCTGCTCGCGTTTGGCACCGCCGGCAGTGTACGGCGCGACCGCCGGCGTGCCCCAGGTCGGGACGTCGTTCCTCGCAGTGCGCCACAGCTGCCTGCCGGTGTCTACGTCGAATGCGGCCAGGAACGAGTCCTTCTGCACATCGGCGAGAATAATCAGCTTCCCCTCGCGAATCACCGGCGAGCTCGCGAATCCCCACTGCGCGCCCGGCAACATGAAGAAGCCCGCGTCCAGCAGACCGAAATCTTTCTGCCAAAGCAGCTTCCCGTTCATGTCGTACGTGAACAGCCCGTCCGAGCCAAAGAACGCAACCACATGCTTGCCATCGGTGGCGGGGGTCGGGTTCGCGTGGGTCGACTTGGGGTGCCGCTTGATCTCGGGCTTTGCGCGCGCCGCGGTCCGCTGCCATACGATCTTGCCCGTTTTCCGGTCTATGCAGTACAGGTTGAACGCGTGGACTCCCTCACTCTCGACCGGCGTAATATCTCCATATAGTCCGACTTTCAGTGACGCGTCGCCGCTTTCGGGCACCGCGCTCGTAAGGAAGATCCGGTCGCCCCAGATGACCGGGCTCGAGTGCCCGAGACCCGGAATCTCCGTCTTCCAGAGCACGTTCTTACCCGATTCGCCGCTCCACTCGAGCGGCGGCGTCCCTGTCCCGATGCCGCTCGCGTCGGGACCCCGGAACTGCGGCCACCGCGGTTCAGCAGCCATCGCGCACAGCGCGGCCACGAAAACGAACACACGCCACATAGCTCTCTAGTCTAATCGCTCGCCACCGGATCCGCCGCGCGTTACGGTACCTCGGCTAAACTCGTCTTAGTCAGCATCCGATGCCGCGAGCAATTTTCTTCTCTGCTCTTGCCGCAGTCGCGCTGCCCGCCGTCATGGTGGCCGGCGACTGGGCGGACTGGCGCGGTCCGCGACGCGACGGCACCTCGCCCGAGAAGAACCTGCCCGTTAAGTGGTCGCCGGCCGGCGAGAACGTCGCCTGGAAAGCCCCGTACGGCGGCCGCTCCGCGCCGATCGTCATGGGCAGCCGCGTCTTCGTCTTCAATCCCGTCGGCGCACGCGACACGTTGCAGGAACGCATTATGTGTCTCGACACGAACACCGGAAAAGTGCTCTGGGAGCATCGCCAGAACGTCTTCATGAGCGACGTGCCCCCGCATCGCGTGGCATGGTCGTCGCCCGCCGGCGATCCGGCGACGGGTAACGTATACATCTTCGGCGTAGGCGGCACGCTGGCGGCTTTTTCGAACGACGGCAAGCCGCTCTGGGAGCGGTCGCTCGCCGAGGAGATGGGCCTCGTCACGACGCACGGTGGCCGCACCGTGTCGCCCGTAGTCGAAGGTGATCTCGTGATCGTCAGTGGTATCACGAGCGGCTGGGGTAATCAGGCGCGCGCGGCGCATCGGTTCATGGCATTCGACAAGCGCACGGGCGAGACCGTGTGGGTAAGTGCACCCGGGGGCCGGCCCTTTGACACAACCTATTCGCCGCCGATTGTTGCCGATGTGAACGGCACGAGGCTGTTCATCGCAGGTGGCAGCGACGGTACCGTGCACGCGATCAGGGCAAACACGGGAGAGCCTGTTTGGAAGTACGTGGTCAGCAAGCGCGGTCTCAACACGGGTGTCGTGCTGAACGGCACCACCGCCTTCGTCAGCCACAGTGAAGAAAACCTCGACAGCAGCGAGATGGGTCTGCTCGCCGCCATCGATGCAACTGCCAAAGGCGACATCGGCAAACAGCAGATCAAGTGGGCGAAGCTCGGATTTCAGGGCGGGTTTTCGTCGCCCGTGATTGATGGCGATCGTATCCTCCAGGTCGATAACGGCGCGAATCTCTACGCGTTCGATCTCGTGACCGGCAGGCAGTTGTGGCAGCTCAATACGGGCACGATCCAGAAAGCCTCGCCCGTGCTTGCCGACGGCAAGCTCTACACGGGCTCGGAGAACGGCCGCTTCTACATCCTCCGCCCCGGCCAGGAGAAAGCGGACGTCCTCGATGAAGATGACATGCCGCTCGCACCCGACGGCAAACCGGAGGCGATCATCGGATCGCCGGCAGTCGCCAATGGTCACATTTTCCTGGTGACCACCGAGAATATTTACTGCATCGGCCCGAAGACCGCCGCAGCGCCGGCTCGCGCAACCGCTCCATCTCGGGAGCCGCCGTCGACAGCTCCCGTTGCTCACGTTCAGGTCGTCCCGACCGAACTAATTCTGAAACCCGGCGACAAGGTGCGCTTTCGTGCGCGCCTGTTTGACGCAAACGCCAGGTTCATCCGCGAAGACAAGGCCGCGTGGACACTCGAGAATCTGAAAGGCGCCCTCGCCGAAGACGGCCAGTACACCGCCGCGCCCGACGCAGCCGCGCAGGCGGGAAACGTGAAGGCGACCGTGAATGGGATAACCGGAGTTGCGCGTGTCCGTGTGATCCCACCGCTGCCATGGAGCGAGAATTTCGACAGTCTCCCGGTCAAGGCGGCACCGGCGCATTGGATCAATGCGACTGGTAAATTCGAGGTCCGGCAGGAGGAGAACAACCGCACGCTTGCGAAGCTCGCCGACAACCCGTTCACGAAACGAGCGCGTGTCTTCATGGGCCCGGCCGACTGGTCCAACTACACGGTGGAAGCCGACGTGCGAGCAGTCGAGAAGCGCCGCCAGATGGGCGACGCCGGCGTCGTGGCGCAACGCTATTCGCTCATTCTTTTCGGCAATCATCAACGCATGGAGCTGCAGTCCTGGCAGCCGGAGACCGCCCGCACAGCGGAGAAACCGTTCCCGTGGAAGGCCGATACGTGGTACCGCATCAAGCTTCGCGTGGAGCCGACAGCCGACGGAAAAGTGCGCGCGCTCGGGAAAGCCTGGCCCGTGTCCGATGCCGAACCCCCCGCATGGCAGATCGAGCGCATCGACGCCAACCCGAACCGGCAGGGTAGCCCCGGCATCTATGCCGATGCGATCAATGAGCTCTTTTTCGATAACTTGAAGGTCACCGCGAACCGATGAAACGACGCTGGCGCATCTCTCTAACCACTGCGGCCCTGCTCGGGGCACTCGCGTTGTTCGCCTCCGACCCTGGCACCGGCGACTGGCCGATGTGGGGCGGCACGCCCGACCGCAACATGATCTCGAATGTGAAGGTTCCCACCAGCTGGGATCTCGCGACCAAAAAGAACATCAGGTGGGTCGCCGCGCTCGGGTCGCAGGCGTACGGGAACCCCGTAGTCTCGGGCGGGATGGTGTTCGTGGGCACAAACAACGAAGGGCTGCGCGATCCGAAACAGGCCGGCGACCGCGGAGTGCTCATGGCGTTCCGTGAGTCCGACGGTGAGTTCCTCTGGCAGCATACGTCGGAGAAACTGGCCTCCGGGCGCGTCAATGACTGGCCGTACCAGGGTGTGGCCTCGTCGCCGCTGGTTATGGGCGACCGCCTCTGGTACGTATCGAATCGTGCTCACGTCATCTGCGTCGATATCAAAGGCTTCTCCGACGGCGAAAACGACGGGCCCTATACCTCCGAGCAGTTCAAGGGACCGAAAGACGCAGACATCGTCTGGGACTTCGACATGATGGAGGAAGTCGGCGCCTTTCCGCACAATCTCGCCAACTCGTCACCCGTTTCTTACGGCGATCTGATCTTCGTAAGCACGTCGAACGGACAGGATGAAAGCCACGTCCACATTCCTTCCCCGAAGGCGCCGGCCATCATCGCGCTGAACAAAGATACCGGAAAGCTCGTGTGGGAAGACAACTCCGTGGGCGAGCGTATCCTGCACGGGCAGTGGTCCTCCCCCGCCGTTGGAAAGATCGGCGACGTGGTTCAGGTCGTCATTGGCCAGGGAGACGGCTGGGTGCGCGGGTTCGAAGCGCAGACCGGCAAGAAGCTCTGGGAATTCGATCTCAATCCCAAAGATTCCGTGTGGCCGAAGACCCGCAACGAAGTGATCAGCACGCCCATCATCGTGAATAACGTGGTGTATATCGCCAATGGGCAGGACCCTGAGCACGGGGAGGGCGTCGGCCACCTGTACGCCATCGACGCGACAAAGCGCGGCGACATCACCGACTCGGGCCGCCTGTGGCACTACGACAAAATCCGCCGCTCGATCTCGACTGGCGCGCTGCATAACGGCATCCTCTATTACGCCGACTTCAGCGGCTTCCTCCACGCGCTCGATCCGAAAACCGGCAAGCCGTACTGGACGCATGACATGCTGGCGGCGATCTGGGGCTCTCCCGTCGTCATCGGAGGTAATCTGTACCTGGGTGACGAAGACGGCGACGTCGCGGTGCTCCAGCCCGGCACGCAGAAGAAATTGATTGCGGAGATGAACATGGGCAGCTCGGTCTATTGCACGCCGGTTGCGGCCCACGACACCCTGTTCATCGCGAACCGCAACCAGTTGTTCGCCATCGCGGAAGTTGCGAAAGCGGCTCCTG
>DASSSG010000573.1:0-8217 GCA_035708545.1 Bryobacteraceae bacterium
TGATGCCATAGAGACCGTGCCGGGGCGTCGGCATAGGCGCGAGGGCACGCCAGGTGTCGGTGGCTGGATCGTACTCTTCGTTCTGCCGGAAAGTGCCCTCGGGAGTGCCGCTGCTGCCTTCGCCGCCGAAGACCAGAATGCGATTGTCCACGACGGCGCTGCCGAGGCCGCCACGCGCGGTGGGGATGGCGGCGCGAGCGCGCCAGCCAGTGATGGCGGGGTCGTATTCTTCGTTGGCCGTGAACTCGCGGCCGGCACGGCCCGCTATGGCGTAGAAACGGCCGTTCACGGCCTGCGCGGTGAGGTGATCGCGCGCGGTGGGCATATCCGGAAGACGGGTCCAGCGCTGCGAGCCGGTGTCAAAGACCTCGAAATCGGCGACGCTGCCGCGCGCGGCGAGGCCGCCCGCCACATAGATATTGACGCCGATCACGGCGACGCCGCTCGCGCCGCGCGGCGTGTTCATCCGGCCCACGCTGCGCCAGCGGTCCTGAGCGGGATCGTATTCCCAGGTGGCGCCGTCGATAAAACTGGAGCCGATGCGAATGGCGCCGAGCACATACAGCTTGCCGCCCGCGGCCGCAACGTTGCAGTGGTCAGCTCCGCCGGCGATCGGGAGAGGCGCGAGCTCGGTCCAGGAGTCGACGCGCGGGTCGTAGCGGAAGAGGCGATTGGTCGAACCCTGCCGGGTGAGGCCGCAGACCACATAGACGCGGCCATCGATCGCAGCGCCTGAGACTTCGGTCGCCTCGAGCGGGTAAAGCGCGCGGCTTTCCCAGATCCCGGTGGTTTGTGCGCCCGCGAGTTGGACAGCGAGCAGCACGAGCGCGGCGCGCATTGGTCCAGTATAGGGCTGGTTGCCCGGCTCGCCAGCAAAGCCCAGATAGAGCGCCGTGCGGCGTATTCGAGGTGTCGCGGCGCGAGTGCGAGTATGCAGTTGTCCGGGGTTGTACACTCTCGCCATGGTGTTCAGCAAACGTCTGCGTGATGGAGTCAGGCGTTGAGAAATCACCTGCAGCATCCGCATATTGAAGTGTCTGCTTCGCGAGGGCGCTGCCCTGCCCGAAGCTTCAGCCTGAATCAGCTCACAGAAAGCGACCGGCACGCCGGACGCGAATGCATCGCGAGAATGAGACCGGGCGCTGCCGGCCTGAACCGCTACGTATCGCTGAGTTTTGCCAGTCGTACCTGCATCTCCGCAAGTGGAGCGCCCGGGGCGCCGATCAAGTTGCGCATCTCGTAAGGATCATCCACCAGGTCGTACAGCTCATCGGCTCCGGCTATGTCGCGATAGTGGATGTACTTCCACCGGCGTGTCCGCACCGCCTGATACCCCATTTTTCGAATCCGCGCAAATACATTGTCCGAGAAATATTCGATAAGAAAATCGTCGCGGTGGGGCGGTAACTGTTGACGAAGGAAAAGGCGCGCCACGTCGATGCTCAGAAAGAAATTCTCCGGTTGAGACCCTGCCCTGAACACTCGCGGATATCGGATCAGCATCGGAATCCGGATTGTCTCCTCATATGCCAGCCGTCTCTCGTGACCCAGATAGTGCTCGCCATAAAAGTACCCGTGGTCGGAAGTGAAGACCACCAGCGTGTCCTCGAGTTTTCGTTGCCGCTCGATCGTACCGAGAATCTCCCCAAGGCTTTCGTCCACCGCCTTCGCCATCCGGAGACGGTTCAGTATTATCTGATCGTCAATCAACGTGCCGGGTCCGAGCGGCTGCAGACCTGGAATTCTGTGGTTCAGAGCCGGCTTGTCAAGAGGCGCTCGCGCATAGTTCGGTCGCCGAGGCGGGGTCATTCCGCTATACAGGCTCCGATGCCGCTCAGCCGGAATGAAATCCTCCGCGGTCCCGCCACCAATCTTGTTCACGCTTCCATCCGCGAACTGTGTAATGTTCGGATGAATCGCCTTATGGGCCAGGTATAGACAAAACGGCCGTGATCTCGGCCGCTTCAGGAACTCAACTGCCCTCTCCGTCAGCAAGTCCGTTATGTAGCCATGGGCCCGAGCACTTTTTCCATTGACATTAAGCACCGGATCCACACACTCGCCCTGTCCCGGGAAGCTCACCCAGTGATCGAATCCCGGCCGCGGCGAGTCGTCGTTGCCCATGTGCCACTTGCCGACAAAGCACGTTTCATAGCCCTCGTCGTGCAACAGTCGCGGCCACGTGACGAGCCGGTGGCTCGCCCCTGATCGATCCGTGTTGTCGATGATCCCGTGCCGGTGCGGATATGTGCCGGTGAGAAAGCTCGCACGCGACGGCGAGCAGAGTGGTGTTGTCGCGAAGGCATTCCGGAAGTTCGCACCTTCGCGCGCCAGCCTGTCGGCCTGTGGTGACAGTGCGAACGGATGGCCGGTGCACCCCAACTCGTCCCATCGCAAATCGTCAACAAGAACGAAGACGATATTTGGACGGTTCGGGGCAGCCAGGGGCAAGGCCGAAGGCGTGTATAACAGTTGCCGTCGCGTCAAGCCAGGGTGCTGCCGCGGCATGCCGCCAAGTTTATCGTGAACGGTTCTTTGTGAGTTGCCGTTGGCGACGCGTTGCAGGCCAGTGCGGGCCTGTAGCGCCCGATCCGACGGGTTGACCCATCGTGTGAGCCTCGCGAATGGTCCGTTGCTGACAAGTGTGCTCGAACTCAAAGCTGCGATCCGTGAGCCAACGTACGCTCTCGCGGCCGGTATCGCGTCCACGGACGCGCTGCTACGACGCGCTGCTACGGCGAATCGCGAAGCGCGGCACGAGAACAGGGCGAACCGCGACGGAATGCGTATGTTCGCCCAACCCGCAGTGTTGCCGGATTCGGGCTGCATCACTTCTGTGACAGCCTCGGCGAGAAACCGTGAAGCAGCGGCCAACGCTTCTCAGTCATGCGCAACGCTTTGCAATCGATGCGACTGCCAATCCCGAAGGAGCCGACCCGAGGGCGGTGCGGCCGGAAGCCTGCGCCACGAATCTCAACCAACCTCGTGCAACTCCGTATAGTGTCGATAGTGCATATCGGGGTCCGAGTTGTCGCGTTTACACTCCTGATCGTCGCGGCTGGACGAAGCCAGACCCAGCCGAATTACGTCGGCAGCGCTGTTTGCCGCACCTGCCATCCGAACGTCTGGGCAAACTTCCATCGCAACCCGCACTTCAAAAGCATCGCGGCCGGCGATCTGCCGCCCGAAAAGACGGGCTGCGAGAGCTGCCACGGGCCGGGCCGCGCACATGTCGAATCGCGGGGCGGTAAGACCACGATTCCGCGCGCATACTCGCTGATGCCGCCGAAGCGAATCCTCGAGAGCTGTCTCGAATGTCACGAGCGCGAGTTCAGCAGGTCCAATATTCGCCGCTCCGCGCACACTCTGAACGACGTCGTGTGCACGAACTGTCATTCGGTACATCGCTCGACCACACCGAAGTTTCTGCTCGCCCGCGTCCAGCGCGAGGTCTGCTACGAATGCCACGCGCCGTTGCGCGCGCAGTTCTCGATGCCATTCAAGCACCGGGTGAACGAGGGCTTCGTGCAGTGCTCGGACTGCCATAACCCCCACGGCGCGGCCGCGCCAACGTGGCGTATGGCTTCCCGGCCGCGCATGATGGAGCAGGCGCTCTCGAATGAGGAGCCATGCCTGAAGTGCCATACCGATAAACGCGGGCCTTTCCTGTTCGAGCACGCCGCCATTCGCGTCGACGGCTGCGAGATTTGCCATCAGCCGCACGGCTCGGTAAACGCACGGCTGCTGCGCCGTCCGGTAGTGCACACCATCTGCCTCGAGTGCCACAACGGCGCAGGCGATTTCGGCCGCCAGGGCGACGGTATCCCTGTTCAATCGCCATCGCACAACATGGCCGATCCGCGGTTTCGCAACTGTACGACGTGTCATGTCCGCATCCACGGATCGAACGCCGACCAGAGGTTTCTGAGGTAATCCATGAAGCACACTGTGGCCGCCGCCGCGCTCCTGGTTTCGTCCCTGCCTCTGTTCGGCCAACCTGCGGTCGCTCCCGCCGGAGAAGCGGCGGGTTCGCCGCGCGGCGAAGACTACTCCGGCTACAACATCACGAACTGGTTCGAGACGGGTTACCGGTTTCGTACTGTCGGCGGCAACCTCGGCAAGTACCGCGCCGACGTGAACTTCGGAAATGGCATACGCCTGCTGGCGAGCTCGCTCGGCGTTCATTCGCGCGAAGGGCAGGGCGGCTGGCTCGATGAGCTGCTGCTCAATACGCAGGGTTTGGGCAACGATCCGTACCAGTCGGCTTCGCTGCGCGTCCAGAAGAACCGCATATGGCGCTACGACCTGCTCTGGCGCGAGCAGGACTACTTCAATCCGGCACTGCCAATAGCCCGCGGTCTGCACGCCATGGACACAAGCCGCCGGCTCCAGGATCACTCGCTCGTGCTTCTGCCGCAGTCCGGTATACGCTTCATCGCGGGGTATTCGCGAAACGCGCAGGACGGCCCCGCACTCGGGACGGTCAGTCTTCTGAGTGACGAGTTCCCGCTGTTCCGCGACGTTCGCTGGAACCAGGACGAGTACCGCGCCGGCGGCGAGCTTGCGTTCGGCGGTCTGAAGCTGAATGTGGTTCACGCGTGGGAGTTCTTCCGAGACGACACGCGTCAGGAGCAGGACGAACCCAACGCGGGCGCGAACACCGGTGATCGGTCAACACTCACAGCACTGCGGCGTGACGAGCCGCGGCATGGGAGCGCCGGCCACTGGCGCGTTCACCTTCTGTATGACAGGAACAAGCGGTGGGGCGCGAAGGCGCATTTCGCATCGGCGGGCGCCCGGCAGAGCTTCTTCGTCGATGAGCTCGCCTCCGGCAGCGATCGCTTCGGCATCAGCCGCGCGCGCCAGACGCTTGTCTTCGGCACTGCACGACGCCCGGTGACGGCGGCGAATCTTGCGCTTAACCTCCTGCCGTCGGATGCGTTCACCGTCACCAATCACACGGCCTTCCACCACACGCGCATGGATGGCGACGGCACCTACCGCGAACTGAACAATGCGACGCTCGGGATCGAGCTCGTGAACTTCCAGTTCCTGGGAATTCGAAGCTTGTCAAACACGACGATCGCGGACTACCGGATCGGCACCAAAGCAGCGGTCTACGCGGGCTATCACTTCGCGGATCGCCGTATCCGCTCCGTGCAGCAGGAGAGGTTCGACGGCGCGTCCGATCGCATTCGGGCCGAGCAGACGAACAGCCTGCACTCAGCCCAGTTCGGCATTCGTCTGCGCCCACTGAGGCCGCTGTCGCTGATCGCGGATGCCGAGATCGGGCGCACTGACCGAGCCTTCTTCCCCACCAGCGAGCGCAACTACCACGCGCTCGGGTTCCGTGCCCGATTCCGCAGCCGAACCGTGCAGCTCTCCGCCGCGGCGCGAACGAACTACAACACGAACCCGACTTCGTTGTCGTCGCATGGCTCGCGCGCCCGGAACTATTTCGCTGACGCATCACTGAACCCGCTCGGCTGGTTTGGCCTTGATGCCTCATACAGCCGGCTGCACCTCGATGCGCTCACCGGGATCGCGTATTTCTTCGCGGGCGACCTCCTGCGGGACCATTCGTACTACGTCAGCAACATTCATTCGGGGACCCTGACCGCCCGTTTTTCGATTCGGCAGTGGGCGACGTTTACAGCAGGTTTCAGCCGGGTCGAGGATACCGGCGGCAGCGTAGCGGGCAAAGCCAGCAGGATTGGCGCCCAGAGCTGGCCTCTCGCCTTCGACTCACCGCTGGCGCGCGTCTCCGTGCGCCTCCACGCGCGCCTGCGGTGGAACGCCGGCTATCAGCACTACCGGTATCGGGACGATGTGCTGTCTGTCCAGAGCTATCGCGCTCATACCGGGTTTACCAGCCTGACATGGTCATTTTGAAAGCAACCAAAGACCGGCGCTTACCCCTGTAGCCACGGGCCCCGTCCGCCGATATTTACCGAGGGAGCTGTCGGGCGGCCTGTGCCCCCGCTGGATCCTGAGGCGTCATGGTCTTTCGTGCGACCAACTTCACCGTCATCATTCTCCTGCTGCTTGCATTTACCGTCTTCATGATGGGCGTCCGAAACCGCAAACCGCTCGAGAACAACTGGCCGCTGGTTTACTGGGTGCTGATGCTCAGCTTCACGTATGTCCGGCCGGAGGAGACGTTCAATCTCGTGATCGTCGGCGCCGGCCTGGCCGCCGGTCTGATGCTGCGCTTCGAGTTCATGAACAGCTTCTTTATCAAGACGGTGAAGTACATCGAGATGGCGATTTGGTGCTACGTGCTGGTGCGCGGCGCGGACATCGTCATCGGCTGAACGGCCGCAGACTACTTCTCGATCGGCAGCCCCGATTCCTGCCACGCTCGCCAGCCACCCGCGAGCGAGGACACGTTCGTGTAGCCCATCTTCTGCAGGGCGTCTGCTGCCAGCGCCGAGCGGAAGCCGCCGCCGCAGTAAAGCACCAGCTCGGCAGAAGTATCGGGCACCTTCGCCTCGACGTCGCGCTCGATAACCCCTTTGCCGATATGCACCGCGCCCGCGGCATGGCCGGCTGCCCACTCGCCGTCCTCGCGCACATCCACGAGAGTGAAATTCTCACCGGCGGCGCGCTTCCGCTTTAACGCGTCGATATCAATCTCGCGAATGCGTGATTTGGCGTCGTTAACTATCGCCAGGAATCGCTGATTGTGCTGCTTCGCGGCCATGTTCGGTGTCGTCCGTACGTTCGATTCTCGCCCCTGCGGCGGCGAGTTTGATCTCTATGTTCTCATAACCGCGATCCATGTGATACACGCGGTGAAGGACGCTGCGGCCACGCGCCACCAGCGCGGCGAGCAGCAGAGAAGCACTGGCCCTCAGGTCCGAGCATGTGACCTCGGCCCCGGACAGGGACTCCACACCCGCTACGATCGCCTGCCGCCCCTCGATGCGGATGTTCGCACCCATTCGCACCAGCTCGAGCACGTGCATGAACCGGTTTTCGAATATAGTTTCCGTGATGAATGATATGCCTTCGGCGCAGGTCATGAGCGCCATGTACTGCGCCTGCAGGTCCGTCGCAAATCCGGGATATTCCTCGGTGACGATGTCGATCGCGCGCGGGCGCCGGGACGCTCGCACACGCAGGGCGCCAGGCCCGGCATCTTCGACATCCACGCCGGCCATCCTCATCTTGGTGGTCAGGGCGAGCAGGTGTTCGGGTTCGCAGTTCGAGACCACGACCTCGCCGCCCGTAATCGCCGCTGCCAGCAGGAAGGTACCGGCCTCGATCCGGTCGGGGATGATGGTGTGCTCGGCGCCGTGAAGCCTGGCCACGCCGTGGATACGGATCGTGGAGGTCCCCGCGCCGTCCACACGCGCGCCCATCTTGTTCAACAGTTCGGCGAGATCGGCCACCTCGGGTTCGCGCGCGGCGTTCTCGATGATAGTGTCGCCGCGCGCAAGCACCGCGGCCATCATGACATCTTCGGTGCCGGTTACGGTAATGCGGTCAAAGGGGACTACCGTTCCCCGCAGACCGTCGGGAGCGACCGCCTCGATGTAACCGGCCTCGGTGCGCGTTTCCGCCCCGAGCTGCTCGAGCGCCGCCACATGCAGATTGATCGGTCGCGCGCCGATGGCACAGCCGCCCGGCATCGAAACCCGGGCCCGACCCGTGCGCGCCACCAGGGGTCCGAGTACCAGACTCGACGCCCGCATGGTCTTTACGAGATCGTATGGCGCCTCCGGGTCGGCGATCCTCTCCGCCCGTACGTGCAGCGGGCCGTTCGGCGGCATGTGCAGTTCCGCGCCAATGTGCCCCAGCAGCTTCTCCATCGTGCGGATGTCGCGAACACGCGGAATCCGGCGGAGCACGACAGGTTCCTCGGTGAGCAGGCATGCGGCGAGCGCCGGTAGTGCCGAGTTTTTTGAACCGCTGGTACGAATCTCGCCTTCGAGCCGCGC
This sequence comes from Bryobacteraceae bacterium, assembly GCA_035708545.1. Lineage (GTDB taxonomy): Bacteria > Acidobacteriota > Terriglobia > Bryobacterales > Bryobacteraceae > DASSSG01. Next base: position 7,944 of record DASSSG010000573.1, read on the forward strand.
TCCGCCGTCGACGACAAAAACGTCCATGGATACCTTTCGACTGGACTCAGCAGCCCTGCGGCACCACGCGGCCGAGAACACCCCCGGCCTCGTCGAGCAGCCGCTCAGCAGCCGCCCGGCTCACGCCCCGAGCCGCCATCACGATCGCGGTCTTCACCGCGCCCCCTTCGGCGAGCAACTGCGCCGCACGTTCATAGGGCACGTTCGCCGCTTCCGAGATGATCCGCGCGGCGCGGTCGCGCAGCTTCTCGTTCCGGGGCTGCACGTTCACCAT
>DASSSG010000574.1:0-3232 GCA_035708545.1 Bryobacteraceae bacterium
CTGTCGCTATCGATTCTTCCCAGGCGCAACGGTCATCCGCATGGATGAGCTTCGCAACGGACTCGTAGGTTGGCGTGAAAGCGCGGGGGTCGAGGCCATGGATGCGATAGAGCTCGTCGGACCAGATCAGCCTGCCATCGACGAGGCTGTATTGGCAGCATCCCACCCCGGCGAGCTTCTGCGCGTCGCTGAGCAGCGCGTGCGCTTCAGCGAGGCTCGCTTCGCTTTCGCGCAGATGCTTCGTCATGTCGTTTGCAATTCTTTCGGCGCGGCTTCGCGACGACGCGAGCGAATAGAGGACGGAGAAGAGCAGCACGCTCGACAGCAGTCCGCTTGCGAGTATCAGGCGCGGAAGTATCCGCTCCGTATCACCGATGACGGCGCTCTTTTCTGCGCCGTATTGGAATTCCCAGATCCGGCTGGCGATCTCTACCGGAACCGCGTAGACGAACGAGGAGTTCCCGCCATCGAGGGAACGCCGCACGGCCGCGCCGTTGCCTAGCTGTGCGCTGTCGAACAGCAGACGCCGCTGTGGCGCCGATTGGGAACGCGGATAATCAGGCGCCGGGCCGACATCGAAGAGCCTGATCTGCATGTATCGCAGCATCTCTTCGTTCAGCGCCTCGCGCATGAGATATTCCACGTCGAATGCCGCTCCGACAGATCCCATGTACGCGCGCCGTCGCTCCTCGAGGCTACGCATGGGGGCGCCGTTCTTGTAAACCGCCAGCCGCATCGCCAGGAAAATCGGGTCGTTCGGCCTTTTCATGCGCAGCGGCTGCGCCGAGCTGATGAGCTTGCCACTGTCGCGCTGCAACCGCACGGCTGCGGCCACCTTCTCGGGATCCGCCGCCATCGGATTTGCGCCGAGGTCGAGGCCGAAAGCGAATTCGTAATCGTTAGGAGGCTCCAGGTAGACCACGACGAAGTATTCGTCCCGATCGCCCGCTGGCTTGATCGCAAAATGCGGGTAGCCGCGTGGGTCCACGCTGGTGTCTCGGCGTACCGATTCTTCGAACCGCTCCTTGTGGCTATGCGGGACGTGCACTGCGTAATTGAGCGACATGAAGCCCGGATATCTTTGCTTCAGGTCGAGCGACTCGATAAACCGGCGAAATCGGAGCCGATCAATGTGGGCCTCCGCCGCGAATAGAGCACGCAATGCGAAAAGCACGTCACTGTAAGAGCGTAGCCGCCCTTCGATGATGCCGTTCGCGTCGTTTGCCTCGCGCTCGAAGCGCAGGCGTGCGACGTTTTCGACGGAGCTTTCCAGGTGCGCGAAGAGCGCAAACGAGGAGGGTATGCCGATCGCGAGCACAAGCCATGGCAGCACGGCCGAGCGGAATGTCCGCTGTGCCATGCTTCCGCCCGTTGTAAGCGCCGCCGCGAGGGCCATGACTCATTATGCAACAATCGAGCGGCGCCTCTGTCGGAGGGTCGGGTGCTCTTTATCAAGCTGCGAAGGCCGGATCGCTCCGGCCGTTCACGAGCGCTATGAGGCGCTCCGATCCGCCGTAGTGCGCCGCTCGGCTACCAGGACACCGCTGCGGTCGCGGCGTTGCTTTCGCGAATCGCGATGCTCGAGACCGCCGCGTTGCTTTCGCGAATCGCGATACTCGAGACGGCTGCGTTGGTTTCTTGAATGGCGATGCTGGAGACGGCAGCGTTGCTGTGGCGAATGGCGATGCTCGACACTGCTGCGTTGCCTCCGCGAATCGCGATGCTGGACACCGCCGCGTTGCTGCCGCGGATCGCGATGCTGGACACCGCCGCATCGCTCTCGCGTACCGCTATGCTGGACACCGCTGCACCGGTTTTGCTGATACGCCCTGCCCACGCGGCTTCGGCTTCCCCGGTGCCGCCGAACTCGCCCTCGTACAACGCTTTCGTTTTCTCCGCGAGGGCGGCGCGCTTGTCGTAATCGGCCTGTGTGAGCTCGCCGATGTGAGGGCTGTGATGCAGGAAGGTTCCGAATACGGCGTCGCAGTCGTCCGCGTATTTCATGGTCTGCAGGATGTGCGTGTGCCAGAACTCGTCGACGTCCTTCGACAGCATGATGTCTTCGGCGTGCTCCTGATACTTCACGGCCATGGACAGGTACGTCTTGTACGCGACCTCGATACTGTCCGCATATTCGCGCGTCCAGCCTTTGCCGAGCTGAGGATCCATAATCCGCGTCTTCACGGATTCGAGATCGAGCGCGTCGATGGCCGCCAGCACTTCGTTCGTGGGTTTCGTCGTAAGCCTCTTCGTTTGCATGTGCATTCCTCTCGAGATTGGTGTCAGTGGCGAGGTGCGACTCGGCTGCAGCGAGCCCCCTGGCTTCGCCCGCGTGCCTTAGCGTGAGCTGGCGCCGCAGACGGACCAGCCCGCAGCTACCCTATCCAAGGAATCCCGACTGAGCTGTAGGGAACAGCCAACAATGAAAGTAAGGGATTTCCTGACTTCCGGCATCCGTACCGAGGGGCAAGGGGGCTTGTCCCCCCGGCCGAAAGCCGGGAACCCGAAGGCCTGAGCACCGTTCAAAGCCGTCCTTCCGGGACGTGCGGCAGGTCGACCGGACATGCCATGTTAGAATTCGGCCCTTTTCAATCAGCAACTTGCACCGATGAACCCCCAGCGTTTCCAGCAGCTCATGACCGCCCTCGGCTCGCGCATCCTGATCCTCGACGGCGCAATGGGCACCATGATCCAGACTTACAGGCTGGGCGAGGCGGAGTATCGCGGCGAGCGCTTCAAGGACCACCCGCACGACGTCAAAGGTAACAACGACTTGCTGGTGCTCAGCCAGCCGCACGTGATCCGCGAGATCCACGAGCAGTATCTGGAGGCCGGCGCGGACATCATCGAGACGAACACGTTCAACTCGACGTCCATCGCCCAGGCGGACTACCACATGGAGGAGCTCGTCCCCGAGCTCAACCGGGAGGCCGCCAGGATTGCCCGGGCTGCCGCGGATGCGGTCGAGGCGCGGGATCCTTTACGCCCCCGGTTCGTAGCCGGCGCGGTCGGCCCGACTAACCGCACCGCCTCCATTTCTCCCGACGTGAACGACCCGGGTTATCGCAACGTCACTTTCGATGAGCTCGTGACGGCGTATACCGAAGCGGTCGGCGCCCTGATCGAAGGCGGCGTCGACCTGCTCCTCGTCGAGACGATCTTCGACACGCTCAACGCGAAAGCGGCGCTTTTCGCGATCGACCAGTATTGCGAGGCGGCCGGTGTTCGCGTG
>DASSSG010000575.1:0-3188 GCA_035708545.1 Bryobacteraceae bacterium
ATTCCGCGATCATTCTTTCACGTGAAAACAACGCGTACAAGCTGTACGTGCGGGATATCGCCGCCGCGCGGCTGCGTGCGGATCTCGTGACCATTTCAGCCTGCCGCAGCGCGGGCGCGCGGGCGTTCTCCGGTGAGGGGCTTGTCGGCTTCGCCTGGGGTTTCCTGCACGCCGGGGCGCGCGGCGTTATCGCCGGCATGTGGGAAGTGAGTGACCGCCACACGGCGGAGCTTATGGAAACTCTCTACAGGTCGCTGGCCGCCGGTCAAAAACCCGCGTCCGCGCTGCGCGAATCGAAACTCCGATTCGTCCAGGCCGGCGGCAATCTGCGAAAGCCGTACAACTGGGCGGCGTTTCAGCTGTACACGCGGAATCTGAATCATTTGTCGGTTGCAGCGCCGCGCGTGAAACGCTCGCCCTCCTGAATTCACATCTCACCAGTACGCAAAAGCCGGCCGGGGTCGCTGACGAGACCCGAGACTCCAAGGGGATCCCGGCGGGCTAACCACACCCTCAAAGCTGTATGCCTGTTGCGGCGGTGAAACATATCGCCGTATTTCCGGCTATGTTGCTGATCATGGCGAAACAAGAGGACAGCCTGGCGCACGCCGTCAGACGGATCGCGAGCCGTGTCGGGACCGCAGTCCTCATGTGTGGCGATCCGGAGATAGTCGACGCGGGACCGCAGAGCCTGGCGTTTAAGTCGGTTATCTGCGCCGGTCGTCGCGTCAGAGCTTCAGACATAGCGGGAGTGTTATGTCGCCTGCCCGCGTGCTGGTGGAGTGCAGGTTACTCAGGTGTTTATCAGGAGCGGATCGGCGCCTGGTACACGCTGCTTTGCGAGTTGCCCTGTCCGGTGGTGAACCGGTTCGGCCTGAGCTGGTGGCTCGATCAGGAAGGCTATGCGCTGCAGCTGTCGCTTTATCTGAATGCGGCTTTGACAAACACGCGGCAAGCCGCTGCGCACGCCAGTGGCCCTGCTGCCGTGTACATGGTCGGCCCGGCGCTGATTCCCGGGTCCGGAGAATCTCGGTTCATGGCCGATCGCCTGCGCGGCGATGTGCCTGTCCTCAGGCACTGGCAAAACGAGACCGGAGTGGTCTTCGCAAAGTTGACGTTCGGCGCGGACCGGGCCAAACCCGTCGCGGTGGATCCGTGTCCCGATTGCAGCGCCGAATCCGCTGAAATCACCGGGCAGCTGGCCGACGCTGTTTACTCGATGTTGATGAGGAGCCTGTCATGACATACGCACCGGAAAAAACCGACACTCGAAACCGAGCACCCGCAGCCGCTGCGGTCGTGGTGCGCGCGTCTCTGCGTCTTGGGTACGCGCTGGCCCAACAGCGTCGGTCGTTCCGCTCGTTTCTCGATCTCGCGTGCCGGTACTGGTTCGAAGTACGCCGCGAGCTGGGAATTACGCGCGGCGATCGCTCGGCGCAGGACACACGCGATATTCACGATTTCGTTCGCGCGGCTGCGTCGGCATATGCATCGGCGCCACTCAGCTGTGCCGATCTCGATGGCGATGATCGCGACGAATGCCTGGCCGTCGCCGGTTTTACGCGTCTTATGGCAACGGAGTCCGCGTTATGGGCGCTGGTTGGCCGGTACGCGCGCAGTGACGTCAGGCTCGCGGCCACCGCTGTTGGAGGGTTTCGGCAGGGCTACACAGCGGGGCGCTCCGGAAGCTGGTGAACACCGCGCGCGGGCGCTATCTTGTATTGAGGGTGCCCGATGGCCAGAAACCGCTTTGCCGCTTTTGAGCCGTACCTGCTGTCCACGCTGCGCATCATTGCCGGCTTTCTTTTCATCGCCCACGGCGTCCAGAAGCTGTTTGGGTGGCTCGGCGGGCAACGCGTCGATCTTGCATCGCAGGCGGGAGTTGCGGGAGTCCTCGAGACATTCGGTGGCGCCTTGTTGCTGCTTGGGCTGTTCACCCGGCCTGTGGCCTTCGTCCTGTCCGGCCAGATGGCGTTCGCGTACTTCATCGTGCACGCACGGCAGGGATTCTGGCCCATCCTCAATCGCGGTGAACTGGCGGTAATCTACTGCTTTGTCTTTCTGTACCTGGCGGCCGCTGGACCGGGCCCGATCAGCCTCGACCGCGCTCTCCGCCGCGTGCGTTAGACAACCTGCGTTAGACAACCTGCTCCTTCACCGCATCCCAGCGCACGCGCCGGTTCTGCCGGTAAGCCTCGACCGACATGACGATAGTAGCCGCCTCCTCGAAGGCGCGGTCCACTCCGCAACGAGGCGTCTCGCGCGTGCGAATGCAGTCGATGAAATCCTGCCAGTGGCTGGTTACCGCCACTTCGTCCGGCTTCAGCTCGTAATCGGGTCCGACGGATTTTCCTGCCCGGCGCGCTTCGCGCGCCCTCCGTTCGTTCTCCGGTTTCCATTCCGCCCCGTACACACGGCAGAAATCCGGCGCCATTTCGAGTGTCGCGTCCCGGCCGAGGAACTGCGCGACCTCTCCCTGATGGCGGTTGTGGAACGTGCAGTTGAACGTTACGGCAAGCTCTTTTCTCGGGTAATCCATCAGCACGTGCCACATGTCCGGCACGTCGCGGCCGTCCTTCCAGAAGTACAGATCACCCTGCGTGACCATCGATTCCGGGATGCCCATACCAGCCACTCCATTCACGGCGTCCCAGAGGTGGCTCATCAGATCGCCCGCGATGCCCGTGCCGTACTTCCACCAGCGCCGCCACGTGAAGAACTGCTCGACGTCAAACGGCCCCTTCGGCTCGGCATTCATGATGAAGCGCTCCCAGTCGATCGTCTGCTGGTTGGCATCAGGCGGTGGTTGGTAGATGTCGTACATCGTGTAAAACTGCCACTCGGGCGTGGCGCGCGTCCGATCGATATAGGTGCGCACGAGAGGGACTTTCCCGAGCTCGCCGGATCGGAAAATTTCCCGCGCTTTGATCAGCGTGGGCATGCTGTTGTAGTTGTGCCCGAGCTGCATCACGACCTTGTTGTCCTTGATCGCCTTGCGCATGGCTTTGGCTTCCGGCAGCGTCCGGCACCAGCCCTTTTCCACGTAGATGTCCTTCTTCGCCTGCGCCGCGCGGATCGTCATCGGAGCGTGCCAGAAGGGGTGCACGTCACCAGAATGCGGCTTTGCTATAGGGCCAGGCTTTCGGGGTTGATCTTACGGCTATATAAGCCGTAAGATCAGATATGGC
>DASSSG010000576.1:0-3374 GCA_035708545.1 Bryobacteraceae bacterium
GACCGGCGGCGTGATCTTCGAAGCGTCCGGCACGCGATCCGTATCGGGCGCCCAGCCGCCTCCCTGCTTGCCGACCGCATTGCCGGGAATGTACCGCGGCCCGACCACCATCGGGAACACGAACGAGTAAGTGCCCGCCTCATATGGCACGCGCTCGACGTAGCTGATGTGAACGCGTACCTTCTCGCCCGGCCGTATGTTCGCGACCGACTGCGTGAAGATGTTTGGACGCTCCTGATCGAGCAGCGCGGCCATCTTGCCGGCATTTCGTGCGGCATCGTAGATGCGGCGGGCTTCGTCACGCTCCCTGATCACGCCCTTGATCGTACGGTCGCCGACCTGTATATCCATCTGATCGACGGCTGCATCGTGCGGAAGTGGAAAAACGTAGACGGCTTCGACCGTATCCGGAGCCGTGTTCTCGAACTGCTGGACTACATGGACGCGAGCGAGCGGCCCGCTGATCTCGGCTTTGACATCGGTGTGTTTGAGCGGGCACTCGAGCGCAAGCTCGCCGCGCACGTCCCGAACCAGGAGCGCGCCGGTTCCGATGCCGCCGTTTTTCGCCTGCGAGCGTCGAGGTGCGGCGCTCGTTAACAGAACAACTGCCGCCCCGAGGACGGCGCCGGTCTTGAGTAACATGCGGTAAATCCTCCGACGAGGAAATGCCGCGACCGGCCGTTCCCTTTCAGGGCTTCTTCACGCGCAGAACGAATTCCGACGCCGGTGGCTGAGGGGCTTCAGCCAACTCAGACCGGACGAGCGTACTTACGACCCGGGGAACTGCCGTAAAGGTAACAATCAGACGCATGTCTTCGTTGCCGATACGAATGTCGCCGGTCTCGAACGCGCCATTCTGCGGCACCACACCTCCAATCGGCTGTAGAGCGGGAGACGTGACGTTCACGACTCCGGCGGCACCGGATTCGAGGCGCACGCGGACCATGTCACCCGGCACGAAGAGAGTCTGAGCCGGATCGACTTTGACGTACTCCCCCGTCTCGCTCCGCTTCAGCAGGCTGAATCGTGGCGTCGCCGCCGCCGGCTCCGCGGATCTTCGCACCGACATCATCTTCGCTCCCTTAGCGACCTCTGCGCTTCCTGGCGTGAACCTCATCTGCGTTCCAGGAGCACCGGGGCGGGCCTCCTGGGTCGTGAGCGCAATGGACGACCTCCTCGCGAAATCCGCCGTTGGCATAGAAGCCGCTGTCTCCTGTGCCACGGGCGGGGAAGGCGCTGGTTCCAGTGCCGCGGCCGGAGGCGCAGTGGTGGCCGGCGGGCGGTCGGCGCGCTTCGGTTTGGTTCCGGATCTCACGGGCGCGCTCGCGGCGGCCTGAGGCGCTTCCGCCGGCGCCGGAGGCGTGACTGGAGCGCGCAACTCCGCGACCACTGTTTCGCGCGCGGGAGTATGCTGCGTCATTGGGATGATCGAGACTACGATGACCGCAACGGCAGCCGTCGCAAGCCCGCCAACCACGACGGGCCGCCGCAGCCACGCCGCGAACCGCTCGCGAAACGCGGCCGGTGCCGGCTCGATCCGCGACAGCAGCTCCGCCCGGCAGGCCGGATCGCTCAGCAGCTCGCGCAAAGGGTCCTCATCCGACAGCGCTGCGAACAACTCCTCGTCCGTGAGAGCCGCCTCGAACAGGGCCGCTCGCTCGGCGTCGCTGAGCGTCCCGGTCGCGTATCCGGCGAGCAGCTTCCGCACGTCGTCCGTCACCGCTTATTCCTCCAGCTTCCGCCGACGCGCTCGAGCAGTTCCTTACGGCACCGAGCATCCCACGTATAAATGGTGTTGATCGAAGCCGCCCCAAGCTCGCGCTGTATGTCGCTGTAACTTCGCCCGAGCAGCTTCAGGCGGAACAACTCCCGGCAGCGGTCGCCCATGTGTGACATCGCTGTCGCGATCCGCTCGAGCAACTCGCGCTTCTCGACCTCGCCCGCCAGATCGGAGGCCGGGTCCGGCAGCTGTACATCGTCAACCGACACCGATCCCGTCTCGCCCCGCCGGACGAGCTTGCGCCGGAGCGCGATCATCTTGAAGCGCATGATCTGCATTGCCAGAGGCACCAGTTCCTCGATCGCGTCGACGTCCGCATACTTCTCCTCGAGCACGATGAGCACTTCCTGCGCGAGGTCCTCCGCAACATCCCTCTCTGTACGAGATGCCGCGAACGCGACGATCCTTTCACGAAGGCGCGTAAGGATCTGGTCGCGGTGCATACAGAATCAGTCCGGGAACCCCGCCTTACTCAGCCCCGGAACGATGCGCACAGCGTTCTTGTAGTAGAGCTTCTTCAGCACGGCGTCCGGGAGCTCGAGCCCGTACATTCTCCACAGCCCGTGATACCTGCGCAGCGGCTCGAAGTACTCATCCGCGCTCTCGAGCAACCGAAAGACGAACGGATACTCGGAAGGGTTCCAGGCGTCTTTACCGAACAGCACCCGGTCCTGATACTTCGTGAAGAACGCCCGCGCGTTCCGCGGCTGCCGCCCCAGCTCGCTGTAGATCGCGCCGATCTCGACATACACGTTGGGGCAGCGGTCGAGTAATGCGCCGAGCTTGCCGAGATCGTTGGCCATCCAGCCCATGTGCGCGTCAATGAAAATCGTGTCCTTATGGCTCTCGAACAGGTGGTGCTGCTCGGCCATGACCTGGTCCCATGAGACGTCCGGATGCGCGCGCGTGGGCCGCATCTTCAGTTCGAGCCAGCGTTCGTTGTACTTGTCCATGGGCTCGAACAAGGGCTTCGGATCGGCGGTGTGGATCAGCACGGGAATTTTGTGCCTGGCGCAGACGGCCCACACGGGATCCATGCGCGGGTCATCGACAGGTATGCGCTTGCCGTCCGCATCCTTTTCGGTCATGCCGAAGTTCTTCCAGATCTTCAGACCAACCGCCCCGTTCCGAATGTCATCCTCGAGCTGCGCGGCGAGCTTCTCCGGCCCACCCGGCTGCCCCGCCAGCCGCCAGTTGCCGATACTGGCCATCGTCGCGAACCGGTCTTTATTAAATACGCGCATCGTGGCGACGGCGTTCTTCAGCCACTCGCCGCTCCCGCCCATCGGCAGCGAGTTGACCATGATACGCATGTTCATCTTGTCCATCTCCGCCCGCAGCTTCGCCAGCTCATCGGGGTTGATTTGCCGATGATGGGTATGGATGTCAATGAAGGGATACTTCGCGCGGGTGATGGTGTGCTGCGGAACCACGAGCGTCGACTTCGGCTCGTACTCCTCTATGGAAATCGAGGCTTGCGGCTGAAACAGCAGTGCCGCGGCGAGAACGGCGATCATCTGGTCTGAGTATAAGCGGCGGCTTCGCTCAGCTCCGCCACGCGATCGCGCAGTTGCTGCGTGAGCCGGCCACGATC
>DASSSG010000577.1:0-2045 GCA_035708545.1 Bryobacteraceae bacterium
TCGTTCACGTAGCTGGCTTTCTGTTTGGAAAGGCCGATACGGCGGAGGTCCTCAAAACCGAGGCGGAGGACGGCGTGCGGGGTCAGCGGATCGGAAGCGGCCGCGAGCAGCCGGCCGAAGATCGTCCCTGCGGCCTTGCCGCTGAGCTGCTGATATACGATCGAACGCGCAAGCCCATGGAAACTCGCCTCCATCGTCCGCGGCTGGTAGGGACCGACGCGATCGATGATGCCTGCAAGCACCGGATCCGCGAGTCGAAGGTGTTCACGCGCCTTGTTGTTCAGTGTGGGAGCGGTCATGGAACGTGTTGATTCCGGAGTGCATCCCATAGTTTATGGGATCGATCAGCCGCGCCGCCGTGGTGCTGTGCCTCACGGCACTGGGCCTCGCCGTGGCGCAAGTGGCGCAAGAGGATATCCCGACACTCAAAGTAGACGTCAACATCGTCAACATCCTCTTTGCGGTGCACGACAAGAGGGGTGGCCTGGTCGGGAACCTCGACAAAGACGCGTTTCAGGTATTCGAAGACGGGAAGGAACAGTCGATTCGCTACTTCGCGCGCGAGACAGATCTGCCGCTGACTATAGGGCTGCTGATTGACGTCAGCCGCAGCATGGAGAACCTGATCGAGGTGGAGAAACGCGCCGCCGACCAGTTCCTCACGGGCGTGCTGCGGCCGAAGGATATGGCGTTCATCATCAGCTTCGGACCCGAAGCCGAGCTCCTGCAGGACTTCACGAACTCCCGCAAACTGCTGCGCGCGGCGTTAAATGACCTGCGGGTCCGCGCTCCGCTGCCGACATCGGCAATCACCGGCAACCCCGGCCCCGTCCCCACAGCGGCAAAGGGCAAAGGCACCGTCCTGTACGATGCGGTCACGCTCGGCGCTTCGGACAGGCTGCGGAAGGAAGTAGGCCGTAAAGCGATCGTGGTTATCAGCGACGGTGTCGACTCTGGCAGCTCGTATTCGATTCGCGACGCGATCGAGGCCGCACACAAATCGGACGCCATTATCTACGGCATCTACTATTCCGATCCGCAGTACGCGATGTTCGGCGGCGGCGAGGGCGAACTGAAGCGAATGGCGGAAGATACCGGAGGGCGTGTTTTTCGCATCAGCCGCAAACACACTCTCGCAGATATCTTCAGTCAGATTCAGGAGGAGATGCGATCACAGTACGCCATCGGCTATACGCCGAGCAACTCGGTGCGGGATGGCAGCTTCCGCAAAGTGGAGATTCGAACGAAGCAGAAAGATCTGCGCGTACGGGCGCGCAAAGGCTACTACGCGATGCCTGAGCGCGCGTAGGCCCCTGGTACAATCGGGAGCCTCATGCAGGCCCTGCGATTCGTTCTCGCATCGCTCATCTGCGGCACTGCGACCTGCGCCGAGGTACCGCAAACCGCGATCGCGCCGGAGGCGCTCAAAGCGCATGTCCGATTCCTCGCTTCCGATCTCCTCGAAGGCCGCAGCACTCCATCGAAGGGTCAGGACATCGCGGCGGAGTATATAGCCGCGCAGTTCGCCCGCACAGGACTGCAGACTGCGAGCGGCGATTCGTGGTTCCAGGAGGTCCGGCTGATCCGGCGCGAACAGGATCCAGCCGGCGCGGTGCTCACCGTCACTCACGCAGGCAGGCAGTTGCGGTTCTCGGGTTCAGAGGTCCGTCCCGAGTTTCTCGCGCCGCTCGAGTTGGCTGACGCACCAGTTATCAGGATCAGTGTGTTCGAACCCGCCAGCTGGGAAAAACTCAAGGCCAGAGGACACCGCAGGCAGAGTCCTGATGCTCGAAAGCGGCGTGCAGCCGGGCCAGCGCCCTGAGCAGCAGGATGAAATCAGGAAGGCGCAGGCGGCATTCCGGTCTGCGGCCGCTCGTCTGAAGCCGGCCGCGATTCTCGACGTAAGCGCCGACTCGCCTGCGGGCCCGCCGCTCGCGAGGGTGGTTTACCCGGAGACTTCGGTGCGTCCGCCAGCGTTGCCCGTGGTTCGCGTTCATTCCGCCGAGCTGTACAAGGCTGGGCAGAGCACCGCCGCAGGCCCGCTC
>DASSSG010000578.1:0-6352 GCA_035708545.1 Bryobacteraceae bacterium
GCGTTCCCCTCGGCACCTGCAAGTCCGACGCGATGGATATCAAGCTGAATGCGATGACCAGCATCACGCTCACCTGCGGCGCGTCGAAGATAGAGCTGCTGCCGGCGATAATCACTATCACTGCGCCGCTGGTAAAGATCAACAGCTGACATGCCCGGCTTCCCTGCAGCCCGCCAGACCGACTTCCACATGTGTCCGATGTTCGACGGACCGAAGCCGCACGTCGGGGGACCGATCACCGCGCCGTGTATGCCGACTGTCCTCATCGGCGGCCTGCCTGCGGCGCGGATTTCGGATATCGCGATCTGTGCTGGTCCGCCCGACGTGATCACGAAGGGCGCTGCCACGGTGCTCATCGGGGGCTTGCCGGCGGCGCGCATGACCGATATCACGACACATGGCGGGATGATTTTGTCGCCATGCGCACCGAACGTACTAATCGGCGATCCGGCCTTCTCCGTACCGGCGAACATCACGATAAAAGGTGCGCAGGCGTTCATGACCGCCACAGTGCGAGATCTGTACTATCTCTCGACCCTGCCCAGCGGCAAGACCCTGCTCAACCGCCTTGCGGCGTCCGGTCAGCCGGTGGTAATCGTCGAGCACACGGGCACAAACGGATTCTGCACGCCGGATAACGGCACGCATGCGCAGGATGGAACCGGCACCGGTTCAACCGTGCAATACAACCCGAGCTACCGCTCGAACGCTTACGATTCCTCGGGCAATCTCATCGCGCAGCCTCCGCAGATGATCCTCGGACACGAATTAACGCACGCGCTGGCGAACGCGGAGGGTCATCAGGCGAGCGGGACCGATCCGAGCCCGCCTGCCTCCGAACCGACGATCGACGCGGAGGAATCGCAGGCAATCGGAACCGGAAGCTATAACGGCACCAGCCCCAGCGAGAACAGCCTGCGCAACGACGCCGGCCTGCCGCGCCGCGACAATCACTACGGCACCGGTGGACCGGCGGCCGGTGAACCCGCGCCCCTGAACCTGCGGCCCGGACAGCCTTAGGAGACCAATGACTACCGCGATCCCGGACCTCTCCGGCCTGCGTTTTGGCGCGGCTTTCTCGGTTGCGCCGCCGGCGCTGAAGATTCGCTACCACGTCGAAAATCCAACTCCGCATCTGGTGGCGCTGTTCAGCCGAGTGCCGGTTGTACAACCGGATCAGTCGGTCCGGCTTCCGTCCGAAGGGTCGTACATCGAGACCAGCGGCGACCGGCTGATCGTGCGCAAGAACATCGTTCCGCCTCCACGCGGAATGCAGGCGGCCGAAACGCCGCTCCCCTGTGTGGTGAGGGTCGAGCCGAACGGGAAGTTCGCCGAGGAGTTTGATCTCACGTTTCCTGTCCAGGTGCATCAGCCATTCCTGCAGGCGATCATCGGACGCGATCACCCCGGCATGGACGTGCTGCCGGTTACGCCGGGTCTCGTCTCTTCAGTCACATTCGAGCTCGGCGCGATTGCGGTGTTCGGAGCAACGAAGTTGTTTCCCGTACCCGGACATGCGGGTGTCTTTCGGGTGACTCCGCCGATCCCGCGGCCGCCGGCGAGGCGCGATTTCACCGCTTCCGCCCATCTCAATCAGCCCGTTCCCGTCCTCCTGTACCGCGCGGTGGAACGATCCCAGCGCCAGGACTGACATCGCGGCGCGTCAGCTCTGCGTAATTCGCGAAGGTGGCGGACGCCTCTCGCGCCGGCAGCGCTCTGCTGCGAAGCAGACCAGCCTCGAAAGTAGGATGCCGAAGCTGTTTCGCAGCGCGATCCGGAGCGCAACCTTGTCGCGTTCAAAGCGGATGTTCAGGCGCCAGAACGCGGTCCAGCCGCCGGCTTTGGGCGCCGTCTGCATGGCCGTCGTGCAGCGCGTCACGAACCTTCTAGTGGCGTGATATAGCATTGACCGCATGAAACGTCGCCACTTTCTCGGTTCTCTCGCTGCGGCTGCGCTGCCGGTCTATGGCGCGCCGCGCAATCTTCGCATCACTGATGTCAAAACTGTCGTTACTAACCCGGGTCGCGGCGCGATGGGCAACTTCGTCCTTGTGAAGCTTGTCACCAGTCAGGACGGGCTGTACGGCTGGGGTGACGCGACGTGCACCGGCAGCGAACTCGCGGTAGCAGCCCTGCTTGACGAGCACCTCAAGCCCGGCCTGCTGGGGCGCGACCCCATGCGCATCGAGGACCTCTGGCAGACGCTGTTCTTCCTGCCGTATTACCGCTCCGGATCAGTGCACATGTCGGCGATCAGCGGCGTCGATATGGCGCTCTGGGACATCAAAGGCAAGATTGCCGGACTGCCCGTCTATGAGCTGCTCGGCGGCAAAGCGCGTACGAGGCTGCTCACCTACGCCAACGCGAGCGGCCGCGATTACAAGGCCGTAGAAGACAACGTTCGCGCGATGATGGCCCGCGGCTACAAAGTGATTAAAGTCCAGGTCTCGACGCCCGGTATGGAGGGCGGCTATGCCGTGCCGCCGAGCGAGAAGCAGCGCGCTGCAACCCAGAAGGCCTGGGAAGCTGGCCTGCCGCCGAGCGAGATCTGGGAACCGGGTCCGTATGTGCGCACCGTGCCGAAGCTGTTCGCCCACCTGCGCAAGACAGTCGGCGAAGACATCGAGCTCCTCCATGACGTACACGAGCGCATCACCCCGAGTCAGGCGATCGGCCTTGCCAAAGAGCTCGAGCCATACCGGCTCTTTTACTACGAGGATCCGTTGCGGCCGGAACATCTCGACGCGTTTCGCCTGATCCGCCAGCAGTCGAGCATCCCCGTAGCCATGGGGGAGGTCTATACCGGCGCGTGGGAGGGCCTGAATCTCATCACAGAACACCTGATCGATTACGTGCGCCATGATCTTGCGCACTGCGGCGGCATCACCACAGGACGCAAGGTGGCCGCCAATTGCGAGCCGTACGGGATTCTGACGGCGTGGCACGGGCCCGGGAACATCTCGCCGATCTCTCATATGGCGAACTGCCATGTGAGCTATTCGGTTCCGAACTTCGGCGTGCAGGAGTTCGCAGTAGGATGGAACGACGCCGTTCGCGAGGTATTCAGTGATCTGCCGGTTTTCAGCGACGGCTACGTCGAAACGAACGATAAGCCCGGGCTGGGTATCGACGTGAACGAGAAGGCTGCGGCGAAGTACCCGTATCTGCGGCGTCTCCGGCCGACAATCCGCCGCGCCGACGACACGGCCTGGCCGTACTGAATTTCGTGAGAGCTTTCAGGCGCGGGCGGCACTACCTGGGCAGACACGTTACTCTCCGCGAGTACACCCGATCGACACGGGGGTGGCCCTCCTCTCCGCCCCCGATTTTTGCCTTCCGGACCTTACAGTCCAACCCGGCAGCAGGCCGCCTGGTCTTCTGTATCTGAAGTGCCTTGACGCTTCGCTGACGCGCGCGGCTCGGAAAACCGAGCACGACCGTGAGGGAGTCTGTAAAGGTACTTGCGAAACGGCAGACTGGCGTGCTCCGAGGCATATGATGCGGTTACATGCACCATAACCGTCTCACCCGGCGCGAGTTCTCGAGCGACTTCGCGGCGGGAATGCTCGCCTCGCCGTTTGAAGCCACACGCACCGGCGGCAGCCTGCGCCGGCACATTCGGAAACGGCCGCTCGCAATCACGATGTGGGATTTCTCCTGGCTCGAGCGCCGTTGGCCCGGTGCTGGTTACGAAAACTGGGACAAAGCGCTCGACGAGCTCAGGCAGCGCGGCTACGATGCGGTTCGCATCGACGCGTATCCGCACCTGATCGCCGCCGGACCGGAGCGCGTGTGGGAATTGTTACCGCAGTGGAATACGCAGGACTGGGGTGCGCCCGCTCGCTGCCGCGTGCAAGTCCAGCCGTTGCTCAACCGGTTCATCGCAAAGTGCGCCGAGCGAGAACTGGTCGTCGCATTATCGACGTGGTTTCGGGAAGACGTCGACAAAACACGGCTGCGGATCAGTGAGCCTGCTGAACTCGGCCGCATCTGGAGAATGACGCTTGATTCGATCGCAGCGGCCGGCCTGCTAAAGCACCTGCTTTACGTCGATCTCTGCAATGAATGGCCGCTCGACGTCTGGGCGCCTTTCTATCCCAGGCAGACGCCGCGTGCTTCGCCTGAAGGCGTCCGTTGGATGACGAATGCCATCGCGGCAGTGCGGGACGCGTACCCCCACCTCGACTACACCTTCTCTTTCACGAGCGAGTATAAAACCTGGCGCGAGCAGAAGGTCGGCATGCTCGACCTGCTCGAGCTGCATATCTGGATGACGCAGTGGAGCGACTTCTACAGGCAGGTCGGCTATAAGTATGAGCGGTTCGATCCCAAAGGTTACGACAACATGGCTCTGCACGCGGAGCAGCTCTACCGCTCGAAACCTGAATTCTGGAAGGCCCGGCTCGAGGAAGGTATCGAGTTCGCGGCCGAATGGGCGCGAACCGAGCACAAACCACTCATCACGACGGAGTGCTGGTCAGTCGTTGACTACAAGGATTTCCCTCTGCTTGCGTGGGACTGGGTAATCGAGCTTTGCGAGCACGGAGTGCGGCGGGCGGCCCGGACGGGCCAGTGGCACGCGATGGCGACGAGCAATTTTTGCGGCCCGCAGTTCGTGGGCATGTGGCGCGATGTCAGCTGGCATCGCCGAATGACCGATGTTATCCACTCGGCAGCGCTGCCGTCTTAACTCACACCTGCGGGGGCGGGAACACGAAGCCGCCAAAAATCAGATAGGCCAGCAGGAGCGTCCAGACCACATTGGCCGCCTGCGCGCCGAGGAACGCCAGCAATGGCCGTCCGCTCTCCATGCGCACGAGGTCCGTAAACTTCGTTTCGAGGCCGATCGACACGAATGCGAGCGAAAACCAGAATGTGCGGAGGCCGCCCAGAACCCTTGCCGCCGGTTTCGCCACAGCCGGGTCCAGCAGGAACGAGAACACCAGCGACGCGCCCACGAACCCCAGCACGAACTTCGGGAACCGCTGCCAGATCACGGCCAGGCCGGCACGCTCCTGTGCGGATGCGGTCTTCCGCCAGGTCCACCACAACGACAGCAGGAAGGCCGCCACTCCGATCAGGACATTCTGCGAAAACTTCACGATCGTGCCGATCTTCAGCGCGGCTTCACTAATGAGCGCACTCGCGGCTACCACCGATCCGGTGGTGTCGAGAGTGCCGCCGAGCCAGGCGCCACCCACGACGTCCGGCATGCCCATGGCCTTTACCATCCAGGGCTGCAGCACGATCATAGGGACGGCGACGATGAGCACGACCGAAGCTACGTAGCTGAGCTTTCGGCGGTCACCATGGATTGCTCCGCAGGCTGCAATAGCCGCCGATACGCCGCAGATCGCCACGGCAGATGCGAGAATTGCCGAAAACTCGTCATCCAGCCGCAGCCGCTTCGCCAGCCAGTAGCTGAAGTACCAGATCACCGCCACCACAGCGATCGCCTGAATCAGCCCCAGTGCCCCGGCCTGCATGATGTCGCTGAACAGGATCGTCGCGCCCATGATTACCAGCCCGGTCTTGATGTAATACTCCGTGCGGACCGCGTCCGCCAGCCACTCCGGCACCCCGGGGCCGTTGCTGATCGCCAGGCCCAGCAGGAGGGCGAAAATTACGTACTCGATCCCCCAGTAGCTCACCGTGGCATTTCCGGCGATGATCTGTCCGACCCAGCCGAGGGCGAACACAAAGGGAAAGCCAGCGGCATATTTTCGGGGCGAGGCACCGGCGAGGACGGCGCCGGGAGCGGAGATCAGCAGGTAGGTGATGGCGAGGAAGATGGCGCGGCTGAGTTGAACGGGGGCTAGAATGTTGGCCAGCTCCCCGGTATCTTTCCAGCCAAACTGGGGCAGAGGGGGCCGGATCCCCGCCACGACCGCGATGATGACCGCCGCCCCGACGATCACCGCGAGCCAGTCTTCGTTTCGATACCAGCGCGTCACGCTCCCAATCTTCGCATGCCGCTCCGGGTTGGGCAGACTCCGTGGGGCTCCGGCCCAGCCGAACCGGCATGAAAAAAGTCGCAACCGGCACAGGATTGCGAACATCTTAGATTTGAGTAAGC
The DNA here is from genome assembly GCA_035708545.1 of Bryobacteraceae bacterium. Taxonomy (GTDB): domain Bacteria; phylum Acidobacteriota; class Terriglobia; order Bryobacterales; family Bryobacteraceae; genus DASSSG01. The sequence goes on from DASSSG010000578.1 coordinate 6,077, forward strand.
CACGCTACAGTCTGATCGGGTCGGTTCTCCCGTCCCGAAGCAGCGGCTAACCCGAACCGGAACTTGCGGTTGCGCAGTTCAACGGCTGGGCTGCCTGATCTGTGCTGGCTGCGCCGCCGCATATCGGACCGCGTCCCGCGCAGGGTTTGACAAAACCATTGCACGGGTGAGGTGAAGTCTGGTAGATTGGACGATGGCGGTAAAAGGGCAGGCACGCGGCGGTGAGATCCGTCGTTTTCTGGTCGCCTCCTGAGAAGTTCTTTAGTTTTCCAGGCT
>DASSSG010000579.1:0-3953 GCA_035708545.1 Bryobacteraceae bacterium
GACTTGCGCGGCCCTGGGGTGCTCAGCGGGGAAGATGCTCGGCAGTTCTTTGCGAAAGCTCCGTGGGAGTGAGGCGGTTCGTTCAGCCCTCAGGGACCAGTGCCGGAACGCTGGCCGCCGGGCGCGGAGAGCTCGCGAAGAATCGCGAGGCATTCGATCATCGCGCGGCCGTTATGATAGCCGGCTTTCCAGATGTTGGCTTTCCCGCCGCCCTGCTTCAGATCGGCTGTGACATTCGGGTGCCACTCGCCGACATCCCAGTCGGTCTGATATTTGTCGATGAAGTCGTACGTCTTTGCGAAGACATTCCAGTACTGGGCCTCGGGCGTGAGCCGGTACATGTATAAGGCGCTCACCGCAGCCTCCGCCTGGACCCACCATGACTTCTGGCGATCGTCCGCCGGCCTGCTGAAGTCGCCGGTGTACCAGAAGCCGCCGTTCTGTTCGTCATATCCGTACTTCAGCGAATACGCGAACAGATCGCGGAACAGATCCATGAAGGGCCATGGCGATCCGCCGAGCGCCGCGACCGCATCCATGAGCAGCCAGATGTTTTCGAGATCGTGCCCGTAGGATACACGCGCTTCGCGCCCCTGCAGGCGCGGTGTCCAGTTCCGCTCGTACCGATCCGTGCAGGCGACGAGCCGTTTGCGCACGACGCTGTTGGATTCGATGTCGATGAGCTCGCGCAGGCGCTCGCGCGCGACGGGCGAGCCGGAAGCGCGCACCCAGGTCGCCATGGCCTCGAGCAGATGCAGATGGGTGTTCATCAGTTTGAGCTCGGGTCCTGCGCCCAGGTAGCCCTGCTCTCCGGGCGGTGGCGGCGTCCAGTCCTGGTTGAAATATTCGAGATACCCTCCGTATTGCTTATCGTGGGCTCTGGCTTCCCACCGCCGGAATATATCGTTCGCGAGGTCGAGCGCAGCCTTGTCCTTCGATGCCAGATAATACTCGGACACGGCGTATAAACCGAAGGACTGTCCATACATGTGCTTTTTGGGGCGGATGGACTTTGCGCCTGTCGCGTCCACTTCCCAGTAGAAGCCGCCGTATCGCTGGTCCCACATGCGATCGCGCAGAAACCGGAAGCCGTGTTGCGCTGCTTCGAGCATCTCCCCGCGCCGATAGCCCTCGCGCGCGAGCCTCGAGAACAACCAGACCTGGCGCGCCTGGGTTACGATTCCTTTCGAACCCGCGGGGTTCGGTGTGCCCTTCGCGTCATGGTTGATGATGTAGCCACCATTGGCGCGATCGAGCGTGTTTGGGTACCAGAAACGCACGATGTTGTCGAGGTTCCTGCGGAGCCGCGGTATGTAGGCGGCCGGATCAGGCGGCTGCGCTCCGGCGGACAGCGCCAGACCGCACAATAAGACGGCGCGGACGATCATCGGTACAAACGATGATAGCCCCGTTTTCAGCGGATCCAGTCTGCGCGCGTGCAGTCCACCGCTGGTTTGTTCGATCCGGCGGCGATGCCGTGGCAGCGCGGTGGCAGAGCAATCGATCTGCTCAGAATTGGGAAAAAATGTCGGATAGCGGGCTGCCGCCCGAGAGAGCTGTCATGGATGTGAACGCCACGAACCTTCCCACAACGCCGCCCGCGCAGGTGATCGAGGAGATCCGCGCAAAACTCGCCGAGGAGCCAAGCCGGCAGGGTCCCGCTTACGCGATGATCGTCGGCGCTGGTTTCAGCTATGGTGTTGTACCGCTCACGCAGGAATTGCTGCACGAATGTATCGGCGATTTCTACGTGCTGGATGCCGGCGGTGATGGCCACGAGCGCACGCGGAGTCAGAAGCGGCGGTATTCGGCGCGCTTCTGGAAGGAGTTCAATGAGGCAGCTCCGGCGGATGCGCAGCGTGTTGCGCTGGACAAGACCGGACTGCCGTCAAACCCATCCGCGGCTTATCAGAATCTGTTCGACTATCGCGTGGCGAAAGAACTGTTCTCACCACCGTCCGACGAAGCTGATCGCAGTTATGTGGGCAGGCTTCGCCGAGCCCGAGGCGTCCCGAAACCAAAGGTCGTCGGCGGCAGGAAGTTTGTGAACGAGTTTCTGCAGTACGTTCTCGATCCCGGTGGTTACGAGGCGCAGCCAGGGCGCAGCGGCGCGCGAGGAGATTACCGCACGACCGGCCGGAACGAGATCAATGGTGCCCACTTCTACCTCGCATCGCTCATCGAACTGCAGCAAACAGGTCAGCTTCGGAACCTCCGACCGTTCTGCCGAACCGTCTTCACGACGAATTTCGACACGCTCCTTCAGGATGCCCTCCAACTGGTGAACGTGCTTTACACGCTGACCGACCGTCCGGAACGTGGCCTGGATTCCAGCGATTTCCCCGACGGCGATCCCGTCATTCATCTCGTTTACAGCCACGGGAGCATTCTCCGGCGGAACGCCGCGAGTTCGGTGGCCGAGATACAGGAACTGAAGGAAAAGAGCACGGGAGCTTTGAGGAACTATCTCGAGTCCCGGGACATCCTGATCCTCGGTTACGGAGGCTGGGACGACTGCCTGATGTCCGCATTGGGGGCGTGCGGAAAGCACAGGATCTACTGGTGTGATGTGTATTCGCCGGAAGCCGCGAAACAGAGCCTCGCACCAGACGTCCTGGAGATACTCACAAAGCGTGACAGCTGTGCAACCTATGTGTGTCTGGGCTCGCAGGGCGCCGAAGGGTTCATGGCGCGACTGTTCCACGCGCTGGCGCCGGCCGGAGGTCCCCCGGCACTGCTGCGCGATCCGGTCGAGCCATTTCGCGAGCGGATCGGGCGGATGAAACTCGACCGCTCCTGTATGCCCTGGGCTGGTTTCCCGCGTTATTGACAACCGCGCCCTCACGGCCGCGGCTCAGAAACCCTTCCGAGCGGTATCCGGGACGGTACACCAGGGTGATGACAGCGGCGCCGGCAATGTTTCGCGTCCCTATAATTGATCATGGCCAGTGAGACGCCGCCCGAAGCCCGGCCGGAGCCCACAAGGTCCGTCGACGAAGAACCATCGCTTTACTGCCCGTTGTGCAGCGCGCGCCTCGAGCCGCACTACTGCAAGCTCGTGTGCCGGCGCTGCGGCTATTTCATGAGCTGTGCCGAGTACCACTGAGGATCATGAACCGATGAGCGAGATCGCCGAACTGCTCGAACGTTTCCGGCGCGGTCCGGAGCTGATCGCTTCCGCGCTGACCGGGGCCGCTGGAAGCGAGGTCGATTTCAAACCTGCACCGAATAAATGGAGCGTCCGGCAGATTGCGGCGCACGTTTCCGATTCGGAGCTGGTCGCGGCCGAGCGCATGCGCCGGATCATCGCGGAGGATAAACCGCAGATTGTCGGTTACGACCAGAACAAATGGGCGGAAAACCTTGACTATGCGCGACGAAAGCCATCGCAGTCGCTGGAGATGTTCCGCGACATCCGGGCGGAGAGTTACGAGCTGCTGAAGGGCGTCCCGGAAGCTGCGTACCAGCGAACCGGACAGCATTCGGAGCGCGGACCGATGACTTTGCTGAACCTGATCGAATTGATGGCGCAGCACGCGGAAAAGCACGCACAGCAGATTCGCGAGGTTCGCGCGGCTTTCAAGCAGGCGAAGGCGGCGGGACAGGCATGAACCTGCGCTCGCTTCTGGCGGCGGCCTTCACAGCCGGACTGCTGATCGCCGCAATCGATTACGAAGCCGAAGGCACGCGTTGGTGGAAGCACGTCGAATATCTGGCGAGCGACAAGCTCGAGGGGCGCAACACCGGCTCGCCGGGACATCGGAAGGCGGCCGAGTACGTCGCCGCCGAGTTCGAGCGCGCCGGCCTGAAACCAGCCGGTACGCAGGCGTTTTTCCAACCGGTGGCGTTTCGGTCGCGTCAGATTGACGAAGACAAATCTTCGCTCAGCCTGGTTGGCGCAGACGGCAAAGCGCAGCCGCTGACGCTCGGCCAGGATGCCTACTTCAGCGTGC
>DASSSG010000580.1:0-2282 GCA_035708545.1 Bryobacteraceae bacterium
GGTCGGCCCTCGGGCGTGCCCGGCTCCGGTTAAATCGTAATCCCGATCTCCCAGAGCAGAAATCCGATCGACTGCCGCAGATAGAGCCACCATTCGCGCCAGGTGCCCTTCGGCGCCGCAGGCCGCGGCGAGCCGTACACCGCGAGCCCGCGAAACTGAAGCATCTTCTTTACGCGAAAAATGTGGTAACCGTCGCTCACAACAATACAGGACTGCTGGCCCATGCGGCGCATCATTTCGGCCGCGACCACCGTGCTGTGGAAGGTGCTCTCGCCGCGATCTTCGACCATGATCATCTCTGAGGGCACGCCGTTGCGCACCAGATAGTCGCGCGCAACCTCTCCTTCGGTGAAGAACGGGTCGCCACCGGCCCCCCCGGTGGTGATGATGCGGGGCGCCAGCTTCCGCCGGTAGAGCTCGAGCGCGTGGTCCAGACGCGCGCGCAGCACGGGCGAGGGACGGCCCCGATATTCCGCGGCCCCGAGCACAATGATTACGTCCGCGGGCCGCGCCTCATCGACCCACGACTGCCGGTAGATCTGCCGCATGATCCACCCGAGCCAGAGCACGACAAGGACGGCACAGGCCGCGAGCGCGCGCCCGAGCAGTCGTCGCATGTTGCGTTATGATCAGTCTAATTCATGCACTTACGCATGATCTCCGGACCGATCTGACCTCGCCCCGCGCACTCCATCTGACGAGCGCGCGGAATCCTCTCCTCAGAGAAGTCCGAAAAGCCGTCGTCCGCGGCACCCTCACCGACAGCGGCTACTGCGTCGCCGAAGGCTTTCACCTGCTCGAGGAAGCCGTCCGCAGCGAGTGCCAGATCGGCGCCGTGCTTGCCAGCGAGCCAGTGCGCGAAACCGTGCAGCGCCGCGTCAGCGGTCTCCGCAGCATCGACGTGCTGGGCGTGCCCGACGAGCTGTTCCGCGAGGTTTCGGCCACGGAAACCAGCCAGGGGGTGATCGCACTGGTAAGGCCGCGCAGCTGGGAGCTGGCGCACGTTTTCCGCGCGCAGTCTCTGGTGACCGTCCTCGACGGCGTGCAGGATCCGGGAAACGCCGGCGCCATCGTGCGTGCCGCCGAAGCGTTTGGCGCCAGTGGAGCGCTGTTCGTCAAGGGCACGGTGAGCGCATACAATCCCAAGGCCGTTCGGGCTTCGGCCGGCAGCGTGTTCCGCCTGCCGCTGGTGGCGCAGGTCGATACCCAGCTGGCGATTGCCGCCCTGCGACAGCACCGGCTGGACCTGTATGCGGCAGCCGCCGACGACGGTAGGACCCCCAGCGATATCGATCTGCGCCGCCGCTGTGCGCTCATCATCGGCAGCGAGGGCCATGGCATCAGTCCGGCGCTGCGCCAGGCCGCGACAGCGGTTCGGATTCCCATGGTGCAGGTCGAATCGCTGAACGCTGCGATGGCTGCGGGCATCCTGCTGTATGAAGCGAGCCGGCAGCGCCGCCAGGCCTCCTGAGCCATGAGCCTGTTCGAACAGACGCCGCTGCGCCCTCCCGCACAGGGCACCCCGCTCGCCGAGCGCATGCGTCCGGAGCGGCTGGAGGATTTCGTCGGACAGGAGCACATCGTTGGACCGGGCAAGCCGCTGCGCGTTCAGATCGAGCGCGATGAGCTGAGCTCCATGATTCTCTGGGGGCCGCCCGGTGTGGGTAAGACTACGCTGGCACGGCTCATCGCACGGCTGACCCGGGCCGACTTCGTGCCTTTCAGTGCTGTCCTCGCCGGCGTGAAGGAAATCAAGGCGGTGATGGCCGACGCCGAACGGAATCGCCGTGCCGGCCGCCGTACCGTCGTGTTCGTCGACGAGATTCACCGCTTCAACAAAGCGCAGCAGGACGCGTTTCTCCCGTATGTCGAACGCGGAGATATCGTGCTCATCGGCGCCACGACCGAGAACCCCTCATTCGAGGTCATCTCGGCGCTGCTCTCACGCTGTCGGGTCTATGCCCTGCATCCCCTCACGGCCGAGCAGATTGTCACGCTGCTCGACCGCGCTCTGGGCGAGCAGGAAAAGGGCCTGGGAGAAGAACGTCCGCGCGTGCGCTCTGAGATTCTGCGGCAGATTGCGGAATTTTCATCTGGCGATGCCCGAACCGCCTACAACCTGCTCGAGCTCGCGGCGGCAGCTGCGCGAAACCGTGAGATTACGCCCGAAATTATGGCCGATGTAACGCAGAAGAAGCAGCTTCTGTATGACAAATCGGGCGAAGAGCACTATAATGTGATCTCTGCGTTACACAAGTCAGTGCGGTCGAGTGACGCGGACG
>DASSSG010000581.1:0-9991 GCA_035708545.1 Bryobacteraceae bacterium
CGATTCGATGACGTTTCAGCGCGTTTCCGGAGGTCCGGGCCTGGCGGGCAAATGGAGAACCAGGAACCTCAAGACCAGCTCGCCGGAAACGTTGAGTCTGACCCCGAAGGGCAGCGAAGGCCTTACTATTTCGCTCGGCAACGCAGGCGGAGTTTGCGACGCGAAATTCGACGGCAAAGATTATCCGGCAACGGGCCCGGTCTGGCCTTCCGGGTGGACGTGCGTAATCGCGAAGAGCGGCGCGGGCGGCCTCAATCTGACCTGGAAAAAAGACGGCAAAGATATGTACAGGAGCACGATGGCCATATCCGCCGATGGTAAGACGTTAACCGAGAGCGGATCGGCTGCGGGCGTAAAAGAAAAGTTCACCGTCGTTTACGACAAACAGTAAATCCGCGGCGCCGCGAGCGGCTGACGAATCGAGCATCGCGTGAGCCGCTGATTCCAGGTTACGGATGAGGGCGATTTCGGGAAAGCTGTTTGTTTTGCTAACCGATCACGAAGCTCCCGGTTACGCATGTGCTCGGTTCGCAGATCTCCCCAGCACACCCACACCCGCCCCAGTTTGCTGAAGAGGCTTCCTCTGTCATAGGCGAGCAGCACGTCACTGTTGTCTTTTGGATCGGCCTTGAGGTTTTCTGGCCAGAGGAACACGAACGTGCTCGCCGTTTGCCTCCAGACATAACTTCGCTGTCGAAGCGAGGTCCGGGCGAGATCATCCAGACTCGCGGGCCAGCGTCCGGTGGCTGCATGATATTCGTACATCGCGGCTCCGAACAGCTTTAACTGAACCTGTATTGTCTGGTGAGGGACACTGCGGTAATCGAAGTAATCCCAGACGACTCGCGCCAGCCAGACAAGCGGCACGACGGCTGCGGCGGCGAGCAGTTTCGATTTGTGGGACATCGTGTAACTTAGCGGTCTTCATGCAGGTTTGCGGAAACCTCACGAAATTCCGGCTTAGTCATCGGCGGGGGCTACAAAGAAATTCAGGTTTAGCAGCACAGGCGTGATCCGCGATGGCGGTGCTCTTCAGCTCCGGGTGGAGTCCCCCGCTGCGATTCGCTGATTGAACTCCGCCGACCGATTTCGAGGAATGCTCAGCGATTTCCAGTGGTCGTGGGCGAAGTGCTTTGCGAGCAGAACGATCTGGCCCACATGGTGCGCGTAATGCGCGACCTGACGGCTAATCGCCTGCATCACCGAGTGCGCTTCTCCCCGGATGGTTACCGTACGGTTGAGATCGGCATCCGACAGCGGCTCGAGCGCCCGAAACACAATGGTCCAGCCGTCCTCCCATAGCCGCAGCAACGCCTCGCGGGTAGCGGGCGGATCGACGAATTCGGTGTCGCGATTGCGGCCGGGCTTCTCGCCGTCGGTGGTCAGGAAGTCCGTCCAGCGGGAACGCATATTCCCCGCCATGTGTTTCACAATTATTGCGATGGAATTCGACTCATCATCGAGCGCGATGAAGAGCTGTTCGTCGGTAAGCTGCTCCATCGCTCGCTCGGCGAGGCGTTTGTAATAGCGGAGCAGCTCGAGTGCATCCTCGAGATAAGAAGTCGTGAACTCGAGTGGCATTCTCACATCGTAATTGAACGGCCGGTCACAAGCGCCGAAGTTCAGTCACATCACAGTTCACGGCCGGCTTCTCGGGATCCGCCAGGTCCATTTGCCACCAGTTCACCAGATAGCCGCTCGGCGTGTGCGTAAACAGTCCGATGCTCGACAGGCGCTCCGCGAGCCCGCGTTTCCCCACCAGGAACTCGGTGATCTCACCGTCATTGCTGGCGCGAATCTCCTGAATTCGTCCAAGGTCCTCTCCATCGGGAGTACGCACCATGCGGCCGACCAGTAACTCAAGTGAAATCTCAGTCATGCTCCGGGTATCTTCAGCAGAATGGATCTGACGCGTTTCTCGAACGCGAGGACGGGTGTTTTTTCGGCCTCGAGCTTCACCGTTGCATCGATGCCGATATCCTGAATGTCACCCCATGCGATGCGAAACGGTTTCGAGCGGCGGCCGACGATGCGGCCGAGCTTCCGATGCAGCCGTCTTGCCTTCGTGGCAAGACCAAGCTCTATCGCCTTCAGTACCGGCGGACGGCCAGGGCGCAGTTCCGCGACAATGCCGTCGAGTTTTCCCATGAGGCGGCCGTTTCGATCCAAAACGTCCGTGTCGAGAATATCGCGGATCAGGTCCATGTCATGCGCCGAAGATCTGGAGGGGCAGCGCCACAACGGCGAGAATGCAGGCCAGGGTGACAATGCCTGCGACGATATAGTTCATCCAGCGCGGGTTCGTATGTTCGCGCATGTAGATCGGGTCGTTCAGGAGGACGAGAAAAGGAAAGGTCGCGAGAGGCAAGGCGGCACACGTCAGCGCCATTGTAAACATGGTAAGCCGCAGCGGTTCAATACCGGTGACCATGATCAGTGACGCAAGCAGGATCGGCGCGGTGTAACCCAGCGTAAAACGTGCCTCGTCCCGTGCTCGCTTGTTCTTACCCCACGTCCAGCCAAAACTCTGCGCCAGCTCGTAAGCAATCGCGAGGATCACCTCGACACCCGCACCGAAGCTCGCGATCGCGAGACACAGGACAAAGACAAGAAAGCCCCACCAGCCCCACAGCGGTGTCAGCATCAGCGCAGCCTGATGGTAGTCGTCGACGCGGATACCCGCAGGTCCAAGCACGCGTGCGGCGACGACGACGATGCCGGCCGCGATCGAGGCGCCGAAGATCATTCCGATCGCCGCCACAAATCTGTTTACGGTTACGTGCGACTGGTCCCATTTCTCTTCGACGGCGCCTGAGGAATAAAAGAACATCAGGTACGGACTGACGTTCGCCCCGAGGATGCTGACGGCAGTAAACCAGTAATTCGTCTTGTCCTGGGCCGGCAAAGACGGCAGCAGGCCGCGGAGCATGTCCGGCCCGGGAGGATGCAGCTTCCACGCACCGACGATGAAGGCAATCGTTATCAGCCCGGCGATGGAAATACCCTTTTCGATCACTCCAAAACTTCCAAACCACAGCACAGCCCACATGGCAGCCGCTACCGGCAGAACCCACCACTGCAGTGATATGCCCGAGATGAGCTGAAGCGCCATGGAAACCCCGCCGATTTCGCACGCCAGAACGAGAAGGTTGAGAATCATGCTGACCGCGAGCAGGGAGAGCGAGAAGTTGAGCCCGAACCGTTTGTGAACGGCGTCACGAAGCGTGTGCCTGCTGACGGCCGCGAGCCTCCCCGACATTTCGACGAGGAAGATTATGCATGCCATGCCCAACAGCAACGCCCAAAGCAGGCTGTAGCCAAAACGCGCTCCGGCCTGCGCGGACGCGGCCATAGTTCCGGCGTCGAGGAAACCGCCGATGCTGGTTACTACTCCGAGCGCGATCTCGAGCAGCTTATTCACGAGTCAGGATATTCCGAGCATCAATTGTGCTTCCACGGGAGATCGCATTCTTCAGGGACTCGTAGTCTGAAGTCTTCATCTCACGAGCGGCGGTGCCCAGAGTATCGATTGCGAAACGGCTGGAAACCGACCCGTACAGCCACGCTTCGGCGGTCATACGCACTGCCGCATCCCATGAGGCCCGCTCCTTCGCTCGTTTTTGCGGGCTCGAACATGCGCAACACAGGATCGCGAGGAGCGCCGGCACACGTGCGAGGCCGCAGCGTCGAGAGTACACTTCGCAGGACATTGTCTCAGAAGAGGTCAGGGCGATGCGAATCGCCGCCTGCATTCGGTACGGATGGCGGATGGGTCAGCCTGCTTCGGGATTTGCGGCAGGCGTGGCGTGTCGACGCAGGATCGCCTCGTCCTCGTTGCAGCTCGAACTGATCCGTCCACGTCATCTTCGGAAACGATAGATGTGGACTTCGTTCGGGCCAAACCAGTCGGTGAAACCGCCGGCTTCGACCTTCACTTTGCGAGGTTCTTCGAAGAGTAAGTCGCCGGAAGGGATGTTCTCGGGCAGGCCGCGGAAAGAAACCTGCACGGCGGGGCCTTCGCGGCGTGCTGCGAGCAGGAAGATCTCATTGCCGGATTCACGGACGCGGAACTCGACGGCGTCACCGGCCGCCTGTATCGGCAGTGAGGAGTCGGGGGCGATCAGCGCCGCGTGCGCCGGGCCACCGGGCGAGAACTCCTCGAGCACGGGTTTGAGGACGCGGCGGTAGAAGCGCCAGTTCCAACCGAGCGCGCGGTCCTCGTCCGCCATGCAGGCAGGTACGTTGCCGCCGAAGTACAGCAGGCCGCGCGCGCCGTTGATGATCGACTGCCACGACATGTAGCGCAGCTCGGGAAAGGTCGGAAAGCGGAGCGTGCGGCCGGGATTGGTGACGCCGCTGAAGCAAATCTGCAGCACCATCCAGAAGGGCTTCCGGCCGCCGGTGATCTCCTGCATCCACTTTGCATAGTCGCCGACCACGCTGATGTTCTTGTTCGGCAGGTGCGAGTGCAGACCGGGCGGATAACTTACCGGATAGATATCGATCGCGCCGACGTCGTAAGCGGGGTCATAGTGCTTGAGGCTCTCAATCGTACCGCGCGGCGCCTGCGTGATCCAGACGGGATGGGCGGAGTCGAGTTCGTGCACGACGTCGTAAAATCGCTGCACTTTCTCGACCGGCACCTTACCCCATTCGGGCTCGTCCGCTCCTTTCCAGTAGCCGAGCGCCGGATGCCGCTTGTACTTCGCGATCACGCGCCGCAGCTCCTTCTCTTTATCGGCATCGCCTGGGCCGAGCACGAGCAGCTCGGGGATGTAGATGGCACAGAGCAGTCCCGCTTTGGCGGATGCGTCCATGATGCGATCGAGCTGCTGCTCGGCGGCTGCTCCCCATGGCTGGCCGCCTGAGCAGCGGTGAAATGCGGCGCCGCTGGACTTAAGCTCAGCGTATCCCGATGTGCCCCAGGGCGTCTTTGCATCGGGCGGCGGGGCGGTCGTGAAACCGATCGGAAACATGGGGCTTCCGTCGTGCAGGAAGACACCATCGCGGCGGATGGTGACGGTAGCGGCGCTGACGTGACTGGCGCAGACAGCGAGCAGCATCAGGCGGGCAGTAGTCATTCCGTTGTTCCGTTTCGAAATGATATACGATGCTTCGCATACGGTTCGCATGAGGGTAGTCGTTGTTTTCGTGATTGCATGGGTCTCGCTCGCTCGGGCCGAGCGTCACGCGGCCGTCAACGACCCGCAACTTGCGCGGGCGCTCAAAGACAAGTATGTCGGCCTGACGGATGGATGGGTGAAGGCGGTTCAGTTCACTCCCGCGGAGCTCGATGCGATGAAGGCGGGGCGCAAATGGGAGGCACTGATGACCAGGGGGCCGGACGACCCGCTGGCGAAAAGGATTCAGGCCGCGGGCGAGCCCAGCTTCGATGCGATGGCTTCGCATTATCCCGGCAAAATTCTGGACCGCACACTTATTGGAACGTATTCGGACCCCCTGCGTCGCGGGACGTACGACGACGAGTTCTGGATCTGGTGGAACGGCGCAATCTCGGCGGACCTGTTCAAAGGCCCGCTGACGGACCGGCTGGGCGCGACGGGCGTGCAGCCGCTCGCGCATAACACCAACATCGTGTTCCGGGTGGGACGCGAGAGGGAGATGTACGGAGCCGCGCGCACCCGGTTTTCAGGCGTTCGTTATGAGGACGGGTGGCTGCCGGTTGTGGTGTCTACGTACGATCACGAGGGCATCCGCTATCGCCAGACCGCGTTTGCGGACAGACCGGAAGCCGAGAGCGGCGGGTGGGATGTCGCTTACGTGTCATTTGAGCTCGTCAATATGTCGAACACGGCGAGGGAAGCTGTCCTTACCGAAGACATCGTTCTGGTCGACGGCGGGCTCCCGCGCGCGCAGGCAGGACGCGTGGTGAATCCGGCCGGCGCGGTGATTCTCGTGCACAGCGATTCGGGTGCGAGCTTTGAGCGGGGCCGCCTTGCGCACAGGTTGCGGCTGTCGCCCCGCGAGCGGCGAACGCTGGCATTCAAGATTCCCTATGTTCCGGATTCGCGCGGGTTGACCGGCGCTGCTTCCGAACGCGATCACGACGATGCTCACATCCGGGTAAGGAAGTTCTGGCGAGAACTGCTCGCGCGGGGCGCGCAGATCAGCGTTCCCGAGGAGCGCGTGAACGCTGTCTGGCGCGCGCTGCTGGTCCAGAACTTCATCATGGCAGACGGACCGCGCTTCACGTATGGTTCGGGCCTGCGCTATAACGACTCCACTTATCCGCAGGAGAGTAACTTCGGAGCGCACCGGTTCGCGATGTACGGCTTCAAGGAGTATGCAGCCGCGCTGCAGCCGTATTTTGTCCCGATGAGCGTCACACCGAAGGGGGCCGGCAGAAAGTATCAGAACCGCCGGGCGATGGTTCTGCACCACTTACTCGAGAATTATCGACTTACGGGCGGTACCGCAGTATTCGATCGGTTCAGGGCGGATTTCCACCGTGTGGCGGATGAGATCATCTCCGACCGGAATTCGACGATGAGCGAAGACCGGCCGCTGCACTGGGGACTGCTGCCGCCCGACAAGCCGGGCGCTGACGTGCAGGCGAGCACCCAGAGCGCCTACGTGCTCGGGCATAACATCACGAATTGCCAGGGTCTGCAGGATTTCGGCGAGTTTCTGGCGCGCAGCGGACTCGATCGCGTGAACGGCGAGCGCTACCTGCGCGAGGCGAAGGACTTTCGTGCAACGCTGATGCGTGCAATGGAGCAGGCGGCGATTCGCGTGCCTGGCCGTCCTCCGTTTATCGACCTGCAGACACTCTACTTTCGCGCAACGCCGGACTACGGTCCGGAACCGTACGATGACCTCGCGCTCGGGCGGCTGCAGGGCGCCTATTTTCACTACTGGGTTGACATGCTCTTCCAGTATAACTTCTTCAACCCCGATGATCAGGTGGCGCACTGGCTGGCGGATTACGTTCAGCAGAGGAACGGCTTCGTTCTCGGGTGCACGCGCGCTGCGAGGCGCGACTGGAGCCCCTACGGCTGGATCAATAACGTCTACGACGGCGGTTACTACAATTTTCGGCTGCGGGACGGCAGTATCAGCGAGTTTTTGCTCGGGTTTTACGCGAAGCTCGCCTTCGGAATGTCGCGAAACCTGTACGTCGCGTCGGAGGGATCGCCGTTCATTGGCTATAACACGCGAGACGGCGGGCTGGTCGGGGCTGACTATTCATTCCCGAACTCCGCGGCAAATTCAGACACGCTGTTCATGCTGCGCAATATGCTCGTCTATGAGGAACTGGACGCGAACGTGGAGACAGGGCGGCTGATGCTGCTCGCCGGCATTCCGCGCGCGTGGCTGGAGGACGGGAAGCGCATCGCGGCATCGCGGCTCGCTACGTATTACGGGGAAATATCATTCACCGTCGAATCGGAGGTGCGGCGTAATCGGCTGACCGCGACCATCGACCCGCCGGTCTCTCCGAGAATGAAGAGGATCCTGCTCAGTATTCGCCATCCGAAGGGGGCGGCGATTCGCTCGGTGCGGGTCAATGGTCAACCTCATGCGAATTTCGACCCGCGCTCAGAAACTGTCCGGCTGGACGCCGGAGCTGATAAGTTCACAGTCGAACTGGAGTACTGAGAAATGAAGTCAAAGCTCCTTCTTATGGTTGTGCTGTTGGCGCCGGTGCTGTTCGCGCAGGTCGGAACCGACGGATCAATCCTTGGTTCGGTGCGCGATCAAAGCGGCGCGCCGATCCCGGGCGCCGAAGTTCGCGTGACGAATCTCGAGACGGGGCTGGTGCAGACGGCCCGCACGAACGCGGAGGGCAACTTCGACATACTGGCGCTGCCTCGCGGTTTCTATTCGGTCTCTGCGAGCGCGCCGCAGTTCACGTCATGGGAGCTGGCGTCGATCGAGCTGACGGTCGGCGAGCAGAAGCGGATCTCTCCGATGCTGCGCGTCGGCGATGTGAAGCAGCAGGTGACGGTCGAGGGCGGGGTCGAGCTCGTGCAGACCGAGAAGGCGTCGGTCGAGTCAGTGATCGAGGAGACGCAGATACGCGAGCTGCCGCTGAACGGGCGCGATGCGGTGGAACTGGTGATGCTGACCCCGGGAATGCGGTACATCGGGGCGGGAGGCGTTGCGAACGAGCACACCGTACAGGGGGTCGGCGTTCGCGAGGATCAGACCGGGTTCTCGATAGACGGGCAGGACGCGAACGATCCGAGCAACGAGAAGGGGACCTCGATTCCGAACGTGGACACGATCGCCCAGTTCAGCGTGCAGACGAGTAACTTCACGGCGGAGAACGGCCGCAATCCAGTGCAGGTGCTGATGGTGACGAAGGGCGGGACGAACCAGTTTCACGGCACGTTGTGGGAGTTTCATCGCAACGCGAAGTTCGACGCACAGAACTACTTCGCGCCCGCGATTCCGAAGCTGATCCGCAATCAGTTCGGGTTCAGCGTGGGCGGTCCGATCATTCGCAACCGCACGTTCTTTTTCATCAGCGATGAATGGCTGAAAATCAGGCGGGAGCGGATCTACAACGCGGACACGGTAACGGAGCGGATGCTCGAGGGGAATTTTTCCGGACGCCGCACGATCACCGATCCGACGACAGGCCGGCCGTTTCCGGACAATACCATCCCGGGGGATCGCATCTCCGCCGCGTCGCGCTTCTTCTTTCCGTATCTTCTGCGGCCGAACTCGGCGGGCAATCTGTTCCGAGCGGTTGCACCCCAGACGAACGACAACAGCAACCTGACGCTTCGCGTTGACCAGCAGCTGACGCCGGCGCAGCGCGTGTACGTGCGCTGGATTCGCATCGGACTCGGGCAGGGGAACCCGGGATACAAGCCCGATCTGAGGAGCCGCCAGGATCTCGTGCAACAGAACGTCGGGTTGAACTACAACTGGACGCTCACGCCGGCGACGCTGTTCACGCTTGCGGGCGGCTATCTGCAATCGGTGACGGTGCTCACGTCGCCGGATGTGGGCAGGGAGAACCTGACGCAGAAGGCAGGGATTCAGGGCTTCCCGACGGAGGGGCGCGAGGAATCTGTGGGTCTCCCGAACGTGTCTTTCACGGGCGGGTATGCCGGATTCTCGATGCCACAGCAGATACCGGCGCGTTTCGCGCGGCAGGATCTCGGTGGCAAAGCGAGCATGAGCCTGGTGCGCGGCGGCCATACGATCGGCTTCGGGTATGAGTTCAACGATCGGCGGACGGGGGCTCGGCACTCATCGACGTCGGCGCGAGGGACATTCGCGTTTAACGGGCAGTACACAGGCGATGGATTCGCGGATTTCCTGCTCGGGCTGCTTTCGTCGGGCGAGAGGAATTATCCGCTGGCGACGTTCGGGATGGCGCATTCGCCGTACTCGGCGGGATATGTGCAGGATTTCTGGCGCGCACATCGGGACATCAGCCTGACGCTCGGGCTGCGTTACGACCGGTGGCACGAGAAGAGGCTGGTGCGCAACATCGGCGCGACGTTCGACCCCAGGCGGGGGAAGATTATCGCTGCCGATAACGGCGGCGGGAGCGTCGACCTGACGGCGCAGCCGGTGGCGCCCTATCTGGCAGCGAGCACCAGCGGGCTATGGATGACCGCGACCGAAGCCGGCGTGCCGCGCGGTCTGTTCCAGTCGACCGGGCTGCTGTCGCCGCGTCTCGGAGCCACGTGGCGGCCGTTCGGGCGCGAGGGGCTGGTGTTGCGCGCGGGCTATGGCATTTACACGAGCAGCTTCAACGGGAACATCACGGGCTCGCAGGTGATCAGCCCTCCCTACTGGGCGCAGGAGCGCGTGGCGTTCACGCGCACGTCGCCGCGGCAGTGGGAGCAGGCCTTCCCGGCCGATCCGCGCGCGTTCATCACGTCGGCGGTTGCCGCAGCCGCCTATGATGTGCGGCCGATGAAGATTCACCAGTTCAATTTCGCGCTCCAGAAATCGATTCCGTGGGTGCGGTCGGCGGTCACGATTTCTTACGTCGGCAACCGGGGGC
>DASSSG010000582.1:0-4455 GCA_035708545.1 Bryobacteraceae bacterium
TGGATCCGGCCGGTCATCGTGTTGCCGGCAGCGGCGCTCGCCGGCATGTCGCCTGACCAGTTCGAAGCGCTGCTCGCGCACGAGCTCGCGCACATTGCGCGTCGCGACGCGTGGATGTCGCTCCTGCAGTCGCTCGTCGAAGCGGTGTTTTTTTACCACCCGCTGCTGTGGTGGATCTCCGCACGCGTCCGCGGCGAACGCGAGCGCTGCTGCGACGACATTGCGGTCGCCCTTTGCGGCAGTCCTGTGCTGTACGCCGAGGCACTGCTCGATCTGGAACAGAGGCGCCCGGCCGGTTATGCGCTGGCGGCAACCGGGTCTGATCTGGCCGGCCGCATTGCCCGCCTGCTCGGCGCTGGACGGGAAAGGCGGCAAACGAGGCCGCCGTTGTTTGCGCTCCTCGCCGTCGTCTCGATGCTCGGGGGTCTGGCCGCCGTACCCGTGCCTGCAGACCCGCCCAAACCGCCGCCTCCAGCCGCTCCCGACGCTCAGCAAAAAGCACAGACGCGCGCGGTCAAAAAACCACCGCCGCCACCGCCGAGATCGATCTGCGCGGACACGGATGCGAAGTACGCGAAATGGTTCGCCGAGGATGCGCACTGGATTCTCCGCGACGACGAGCGTCACCGGTGGTACAGCATTCGCAACTCCGCCGAATGTGACCGCTTCATCGAGCACTTCTGGATCGGCCGCGACAAACAGGAGCATTACCGCCGCATCGCCTACACGAGCGAACGCTTCGGAGAGGGCGGAACGCCCGGCTGGCGCACCGAACGGGGCCGCATCTATATCCTGTACGGCCCGCCGGCAGAAGTCGAATCGCATCCTGGCCGCGGATACGAACGGTGGTTCTACAAATCGATTCCCGGTGTCGGTGAGAACGTGTCGTTCGAGTTCAATCGGGCGGCGAAACCGGAAGCAGAGGAGCATGCAGCCGCACGGCTCGCGCGCGAGGTCAGCGATGCCGAGCATCTCCTCCGCCTCCGAATCGCGCTCGAGCACGAGCTCGGCCGGATTCGCGAGCAGGAGGCGGATTTCAGAGGCCCCGCCGCGGATCTGGGGTCGGAGCTCGCCGCTATGGAGAGGCTGCTGCGCGAACTACGCACCGCCTCGGAACGTCGTGCGGCGCCGCCGGGGGTACGGATGCAGGCCGAGGAAGCCGCGCGAGACGTGCGAGACGTGCTGCTTCTCGAATCGGAGCTTGCTCGGTCGCGCGCCCTGTCGGAAACGGACGCCCGAATCGCTGAAATCGAGCGCGAGTTGAAAGAGCGGAGGCAGCGGCTCGGTAAGTAAGCCTGAGACTCTTCGCGGCGGCCAAACCGCGTTCTCGGCAGAAATCGTCGTGACAGAATCGGCGAATCTATCCGAGCGGCCGAGGCCGCGGACCTGCAGCAGCTGGTCGCTCCTGTCGACGGCTGTTCAACGGCATGCGTGGCGCTTCGGAATCGCGCGCTTCGCCGCCGCGCTAAGCCCGCCGTCCCTCCCGCCACGGCCCCGTAATCGCGAACGTCAGCCCCGTTGCCTGCACATTCACGAACAGCGTGCTGCCGTCAGGCGAAAACGTCGCGCCCGCGAACTCCACCGCGTTCATCGCGTTGTGCCCGATCCTGTAGATCTCGCCGTCCAGCGTGACGCCGAGCAGATAATCGTCCGCCGTGCCGTCTTCGCACAGAATCAGATCGCCCCACGGCGCGACCGTGATGTTATCCGGCATGTCGAGAACGCTGTCATCGTTCGGCTCGATGAAGAGCTCGAGCCTTCCGGGGTACTTCCACTCCTCCCTGCGGCCCTCGAATGCGCTCGGCACGTACCGAAACACCTGCCCGCGGCCCGCGCGCCCGCCGCTTGTCGCCGTGAAGTAGATCGCTTCCGGCGCGGCGATCGCGCCCTCGCCGCGCGCAAACAGCGCGGCGCCTTTACTGAAGCCCTGCTGCCGCAGATCGTCACCGGGTGACTCGACGTTCTCGATGTCTACCCACGTCACATTGACCGGTTCGCCCACCGGCAGATTCGCCGTCTGCAGATTGCGCGTGTCGAGCCCAGACTGGTCACGCGCGACCAGCGCCTGCAAACGGCCGCCTCCGGCGAGGTCGCCTGCACGGTCGGCGATAAACCGATAGAACAGGCTGTCGGCGCGATCTTCGGTTTCGTACACGATCCAGCTTCGCGGATCGACCGCGATCGCCTCGTGATTCATTCTGCCCATCGCCTTCAGTGGAACCGGGACCACCGGGCCTTCGGCCCACATCGGCACTTCGAAAATATACCCGTGGTCCTTTTCGTAATTCCCGGTGGCTCGCTGGTTCGTCTCCTCGCACGTCGCCCAGGTGCCCCATGGCGTCGCACCGCCGGCGCAGTTGCGCACGGTTCCGGCGAGGCTGAGGAACTGCCGCTCGACCCGGCCGGCCTGCGTGTCGTAAACAATCGTGGAGGTGCCGCCGAGCGCCGGCTGTGTGCCACCACCGGCGTCGTACAGCAGATTGCGGTCGAATTTCAGAAACGTCTCTTCGCCGAGTGCGAACGGGCCGGCGTTGATGGCGCCTCCGCTCGCCTCGTGATTGCGGATTATGACGGTCCTGCCGTCGCCGGGGGCGAACGTCGCCATCCCGTCCGGATTCGTCGGCACGGCCAGGCCATCGTCCATCCGCTCACCGGCGCGAGAGAGGATCTGGTAGCGGAAGCCCGGCGGCAATTCGAGAATGCCGGCCGGATCCGGCTGCAGCGGCCCGTATATATCGGCAAACCGCCTCTGTTGTATGTCGGCTGCGTTCAGCTTCCTGCCAGCCGACACGCGAAGCCCCAAAAAGCCGAGTGCGATGGCGCTCGTCTGGCGCAGCATCGACCGGCGCGACAGACCTGGTCTCATCAATGCCCTCCCCTGGTGGCGATTGATAGACTCTATCGCACTTCCGTGGGGCCGGGCCATGCCCCGCTGGCAGCCTCCTGGGTGGTCCGCTGGTCAAAAAATCAGCTTCAGTCCGAACTGAATCTGCCGCGGCGCGTTGGCCTGGCTGCTGATCACACCAACCGTACCGGAGGTGACGTTGTTGGCCGGGGTGCCGAACCGGGGCGTGTTGAACGCGTTCAGCGCCTCCGTGCGGAACTGCAATCGCAGCCGCTCGGTGAACATGAAATCCTTGAACAGCGATATATCGAAATTACGCACGCCGTCATTTCGCACGTCGGGCAGACGCGGGCTGACGTTGCCGAACGTGTACGGCAGCGGCTGGCTGAATACGCTCGTATCGAAATACTTGTTCAACCGCTCGTGCACCGGGCCATGGAGTTTGGCGCTCCTGCCATTGTTGTTGGGCCGGGTCACCAGATTGAAAATACCCGCCGTGTTGCTGGCTGTGATCTGAATCGGTGTGCCGGTCTGGAACGTCGTGATGCCGTTCACCTGCCACGAGCCCAGCGCCAGATCCAGCGCTCGCGGCCACCCCCTGCCCCAGTGCCGCCCGCGTCCCCACGGCAGCTCGTATACGTAACCAATGATGAACCGGTGCGCGACATCGATATCAGACAGCGCTTTGCTCGCGCGGATGTCATAGCTGTTCTGGTGGGCCATTCCCTCGTCCAGGTTCTTTGCCCATGTGTACGCCGCCTGAAACTGCAGACCGTGCGAAAAACGCTTGTTGCCGGTCACCTGCAGCGAGTCGTACCAGTTCCGCGCGCCAACCGAGTAGATCGGAATGATGTCCGTAAACTGCGGATACGGCCGCAGCAGCTGCGCCCGGCTTACTCGCCGCCCGGACAGTACTCCGCCTGAAAACCTGCCGTAGAACGGATTGTCCACTTGCTCGATCAGTCGTGATCCGAGCGCCATATGCTTCGGGTCGAGCTGATTCAGGCTGAGTCCGCCCTCATCGTTGCGGTGCAGATGGAACCCGCGCGTCATCACATACGCAACCTCGAGCACCGTATTCCCAGGCAGATCGCGCTGAATGTTCACGTTCAGCTGCTGGCTGTGCGGAGAGACGATGTCCCGCGTAGTCGCCTCGATGCGGTTGCCGAATTGGGTCATGGTTCCGAGCTGCGAACCGAGCGTGGGAGCGAAGCCGTTCGGGTACGGATCGCGCAGATAGGTATTCGGAGTTATGCCGTCGAGCGTGGCCACCCAGGTGTTGTCGGTCCGAAAGCCCATCGTCCCGATCGTCCCCGCTGCCGCCTGCTGCGACGGCCCGTAGAGAATCGCGTATCCCGCGCGGAAGACGGTCTTCGGGAGCAACTGCCAGCTCAGCCCGAACCGCGGTGCCCAGTTGTTCGTGTCCGCCGGAAACTGCGTTCGGGGCCGGCCGTCCACGCCAACGAACACAAGCCCGCCGGTCAGCCCGGGGATCGCCTGCGCGGCGGGAGTGGGCGCGTTCGGGTCGAAGTAATTCGTGCGATTGTACCGTTCGGTTCGCGGCGTGTCGATGTCCCAGCGCAGCCCCAGATTCAGCGTCAGGTTGCTCC
>DASSSG010000583.1:0-4080 GCA_035708545.1 Bryobacteraceae bacterium
CGCCGTCGTGAATAATCCCGACGGTGGCCGTGAAGCCGAGCTCGATCGCACGCCGTCCAACCACCAGCGCGTCCTCCGGATGACGGATGCCGCCTCCCAGCACCGAGTTGATATTCACATGGAAGAGCGCGTGCTCGGCAAGCAACTGCAGCTTCTTGTCGAGAACCTTCAGGCTCTTCCTGGACACCTCGTCCGGCATGACGTTATCGATGCTGATCTGCATGTGGTCGAGCCCGGCTTCGTTGAGCCGCCGGATGCGGTCCGCGGTGAGCAGATAACCGTTCGTGATTACGCAGGCGATCACGCCCCGGCCGCGCATGTGCGCGATCAGCTCGTCAAGATCGGGGTGCAGAAGCGGCTCGCCGCCGCTGAAGGTGATGATCGACGTTCCAAGATTCGCCAGCAGGTCGATCCGGTGCCTCATGACGCCGGCCGGCACCGGCTTCGAGTAATTGTCGTACTCGTTGCAATACGTACAGGAAAGATTGCAGCGGCGAATAGGGATCAGGTGAGCCAGGACCGGGTGACCAGTGGAGGCCAGCCCCTTCAGGATCATCTTGATTTCACGGACTCTGCGAAGTGCGGCTCGCAGATTTCGCCGGTGCCCGAATGCCCGAGTCGGCATGCGTCGTTATAGCCAGTTATTAGACCACACCGGGGCACTCAGGCGCCGCAGAATCTATCGGATGGCGAAATTTTCGGCCCGAGCGGCCCTGTTGCGGCCTGACCGGCGCCTCATTGCTTCTTCGGCGGAGCCGCCGGCGGAGCGGGCTTCGCCGGAGCCTCCTCATCCACCACGGTGATCTTCGATTCTGCCCTGAACTGTTTGTAGTCTTCGTAACGTACCGTCATGCGGACGCTCGGACGCGAGCCTTCGAAGTACAGCGTGCTGTCGGCGCGCGTAAAGGTGGGGAACCAGTATTTTCCGTCGACCTGTTCGCGATAGGTTTCGAATTTCGGAAACTGCTGGTCGAAGCCCTTTTTCAAAACTCCCGTGGAGCGGCCGTAGGTCTTCACCACCATCAGATCGCGGTCATCGATCCAGATCTGTCCGGTAAAGTAACGTTTCCCCGGCTGCATAGCTTTCGGTTTCACGGCGAAGACATAAGTGTCCAGTTCGTCAACGCGCTGGCGGCCGAGGTAGCGGACGTGGTAATTCGTGATCTCGTCGGCAGTGAGCACGAAAGGCATGATGTTGCGGAGGTCCTGCTCATCTTCGGCGGTCATCTGAATGAGTTGCAGAGTAGGGACCGGAGCTCGCACCACTATCTCGCGCCGATTGCCCAGCCGGTCAAATACGATGTCGGTGACCACCTCGAATTTGCCGCGCGGTGCGCCCGCTTCGTCGAATTCTTGGAGCTTCGCCGTTTGCCGGTACGTGTAATTCTCGCGCGCCTTGCGGAAGGCGGATTCGTTCTCGGCAAAAGTGCGAATGATCCTGTCGATTTCGGGCGCCGACGGGTCGGTTTTCGCGGTATTCGGGCGGGCGGCCGCGGCCAGCAGCATGGCCGCCAGGACAGACACGAGCGTACTGCGCATTGGGGTAAGCCTAAGAAAACAGATGTATTTGCCGCGTGGACGGTTTCAATGTTTATCGCCCAGCACGTGCCTGGCGATCACCATGCGCTGCATGTTGCTGGTGCCCTCGTAAATGCGCCCGATCTTGGCATCCCGATAGAGCTTTTCGACCGGGTAGTCGCGTGTGAAACCCACGCCGCCAAAGACTTCGACTGCGCGTGAGGCGCACTGCTCGGCGATTTGCGAGCCGAAGTACTTCGCCATCGCGGCTTCAGCGACGAACGGCAGACCGGCATCCCGGAGCCGGGCCGCGTTGTAAACCAGCAGGCGTGCCGCCTCAACCTCGACCGCCATCTGCGCGATCTCGAACTGCACGCCCTGAAACTCGGCGATAGCCTTCCCGAACTGCTTTCGTTCGCGGGCATACGCCGCCGCATGGTCGAGCGCGGCGCGCGCGAGCCCGACCATCTGCGCGCCGATGCCGATGCGGCCTTCGTTCAGCGTCTCGATCGCGACTTTATAGCCACGTCCGACGTCGCCCAGCACGTTACCAGCAGGCACGCGGCAGCCGTCGAGGATGAGCTCGCATGTCGACGAGGCGCGAATACCGAGCTTGTCCTCCTTCTTGCCAACCTGAAAGCCGGGGAAATCCCGCTCGACGAGGAAGCAGGTAATGCCCCTGTAGCCCGCTTCCGGATTGGCGTTCGCGAAGACCAGGAAGACGCCCGCTTCGGCGGCATTCGTGATCCAAAGTTTGCGGCCGGTCAGCAGCCAGTCGCTTCCTTCACGAACCGCGCGGGTTTCCAGCGCGAATGCGTCCGAGCCCGATCCTGCTTCGGATAACGCATATGCGCCCGGGGTGTCGGCTGCCAGCTTCGGCAGATATCGCTGCTTCTGGTCGTCTGTGGCCCACCGCATCAGAGCGTTATTCACGAGCGTGTTCTGGACGTCGATAACGACCGCGGCCGAGGGGTCTACTGCCGCCATCTCCTCGATCGCGAGAATGCTCTGGAAGAAGCTTCCGCCCTGACCACCGTACGCCTCCGGGATTTCGATGCCCATGAGGCCGATGTCGAAACACTGCCGCAGCAGGTCTTTGCGGAAGACGCCGCTCTCATCCATCGCCCGCACGTGCGGTCCGATCTCGGCGCGCGCGAACTCGCGGACGGCGGATCGGAACATCTGCTCTTCTTCGGAGAGAACGGTAAGGGGCCGTGCGGTTGGTTCGGCCGCCGTGGCGCTGGTCGGCATGGCGAGGCTGGTCTGGTGTCCCGCGTTATTCTCGATAACCGTTACCTTACGGTCGCGGCTCAGAAACTACCCTTCCCGAGCCGCGCGCGTCAGCAAGCGGTATCCGGGACGGCACACTAGTTTACCGCGTTGCAAGCGCGTAGTGGACACTCTCGAGCAGCCACTCGCGGTTGGCACGAACGTCGTTCAGAAGCGCATCGACGAGCGCGCCACGGCGCTCGAACAGCCGGTAGCCCTCGCGGGAGCGCAGATACCCGCGCGCCTTCTTGTCCTCGGCGAACAGGGTTTCCTCGCCGATGTCCGCTGCCCGGCGTTCGTAGGCCGCCCGCTTGTCGAGCAGCGCTTTGACGAGGAACGGCATCACGGTCGAGTAGTCGGCCTGCATGCTTTCGGTCGTTTTGAGGTACAGGTCTTTGTCGACCTTGCCCCAGGTAACTGCCTCCGCCGGCGGGCAGGAGGAGAGTGAGCCGTCAGTTACAGGAGCCGTAACAATCTGACAATCGAAATGGTAGCCGCGGACATCCGGGATTCCGAGAACCTGCCCGAGTGCCGGTTCCGGCTGCAGATTGAAGTTCTTCGGCACCCCGCCGCCTAATATGAGCGTGCCGAGCGCCCGCGCGGGATGATCGAAGAGCCCCCAGCGGTGACAGGCGCATGCTTCAAAGACTTCGGCGTGCAAATCCAGTTCAAAACGATACTGGTCGCCGAAGCCGGCCTTCTGCATGGCCCAGAGCTTCATCGAGTTCAGAAAGACGCTGCCGTCGGACGGCGCGCCGACGAAGACCGGCAGCGCCAGCCGGTGACATGTCGCCAGCAAACCCGGCGGAATGCCGTGCTTGTTCTCCTGCGCGGCATACAGGCCGCCGAGCAGGTATCGCATTTCGGTGCCGGTCATCCTGCGCTGAAACTCGGGGCGCATGAGGCAGGAGCTCACGAAACGATCCTGATCGAGGAGCACGTCCTCATCAAAGGCCATGTCGGTGACGCGGATCGTACGCTCTGCGCGGAGCGCGGCGTCGTCGCTGCTGATCGAGACCTCATGCACCGGGAAACCGGCATGGGCGTCGAGGCTGCGATGGCCGTCGTGATAACAGACGGCATCCGTGGTGCTGATATACGCCACCCAGCCGGTTTCGAGCAGCGGGATCAGCCAGGCCTGGTGCTGGCCGGAAACGGTCACCGGGCCGGCGATTGCGACCGTGAGCGGGCACCCCATGCCGACAGCAGCATCCAGAATCATATAGACCCGGCGCAGGTACGCGCCGCCGAACGCGGGAAAACAGTTGAGGAGCAGATCCTCGAGCGTGCTGC
>DASSSG010000584.1:0-6816 GCA_035708545.1 Bryobacteraceae bacterium
GTAAAGGTCCTGATGTCGAATTACGCCGCGGAGTACGGGAGGAATTCGGGCGGGAGCATCACGGTGATCACGCGCGGCGGCCAGAAGCGATTTAACGGCTCGGCGGGCTGGTACCATCGCCACGAGAATTACTCCGCGAACGACTTTTTCGCCAATCAGCGCGGGGTTCCGAGACAGCCTTATCGCTATAACATCTTCAGTTACACGCTGGGCGGGCCGGTCTTTGTTCCGCAGCTTTTCAACCGAAGCCGCGAAAACCTGTTCTTCTTCTGGTCACAGGAGTTTCAGGAGCAGAAGGTCGGATACGGCGCCGCAAAGACCGTACGGGTTCCCACCGAGCTGGAGCGCCAGGGAAATTTCTCGCAAAGCTTCGATGTAAACGGACGCATTATCACCGTCCAGGACCCGCTGGACAACAAAGCTCCCTTTCCCGGGAACGTCATTCCCGCCGAAAGGATTACGCAGGTGGGACGCAACATTCTGAACCTGTTTCCGATGCCGAACTTTGTCGATCCGAACCCGTCGCGGCGGTACCAGTGGAACTACATATCGCAACTTAGCGGGGCGTATCCCCGCCGGACAGAGATTCTTCGCATCGACTATTCGCCGAAACAGAACCTCCAGACCTATATGCGGATCAGCAACAATGCAGACGAGCAGCACGCGCCCTACGGTCTCTGGGTAAACGGCAGCGTCAATTTCCCGCTGACGCCGATCGTGTTCCGGCAGCCGGGGCGCGGAGCCACGCTGCACACGACAGCGATGTTCTCCCCGACGCTGTTCAATCAACTGATTTTCGGCGTGAGTCAGAATAAGCTCACGTTCTTTCCGGAAGAGGTGAATGCGGTGAGCCGCGCCGGAACCGGCATCAACATACCACAGTTCCATCCCGATCTGAATCCCGCCGGCCTCATCCCAAACATGACCTTCGGCGGGGTCTCGAACGCCGCGAACCCGTCGATGAACAATGGGATTCCATATTACAACTCGAATACGATCTTCTCAGTCACCGAAAACCTGAGTAAGGTTACCGGAACGCACGTCCTCAAAGCGGGTGTGTATTTCGAGCGCACCCGGAAGGATCAGAGCGCAAGTTCCGTCACGCGCGGGAGCATTGCCTTCGACCGAACGGCGCAGAACCCGCTCGATACGAATCATCCGTACGCAAATGCCCTGCTCGGCATCTATCGCGACTACTCCGAAGCGGATTCGCGCCCGCAGGGGCAGTACCGTTTTTCGAATATCGAAATGTATGTGCAGGATGCATGGCGCGTGCGGCCGCGTCTGCTGGTCGATTATGGGCTCCGGCTTTACCATGACATGCCGCAGTATGATGCTCGACACCAACTGGCGAGCTTCGTGCCGGCCCTGTGGGAGCGCGCGAAGGCGCCGGTTCTGCTGATGCCCGCGATGGATGGGACAAAGAAAGTCGCCCGCGACCCGCTGAGCGGAGGGCTCTATTCCGAGGGACTGATCGGCACCTTTGTGCCGGGCGTGGGCGATCCGGCGAACGGCATGGTCGTGGGCGGCAGGAACGGGTGGCCGGCAGGCATGTATACGGTGCCGGCGATAAGCGCCGCCCCGCGGCTAGGCTTCGCATGGGATCCGTTCGGACGCGGGCGCAGCGCACTTCGCGGCGGTTTCGGCGTGTTCTTCGACCGTGTGCAGGGCAACCCGACCATGGGGCTGATTACGAACCCGCCGACGATTTCCACTCCCACGGTGCACTATGGCACTCTCGAGAACCTCAAAGACGTAAGCACCGGGGGTGTTCTGGCGCCCTCCGGGATCACTTCCCTGATCGGTGACGTTCCGATGCCAGCGGTATATAACTACAGCCTGGGCGTGCAGCAACAGGTGGCCGCGGGAATGGTCGTTGACATATCGTATGTCGGGTCTGTTTCGCGGCACCTGCTGTGGCGGCGGAATATCAATGCCGTTCCACCCGGCTATGAGTTCATCAGCCTGCATCCCGAGTACAAAGATCCCACGCGTAATGCAGCGCTGCCGACTAACTTCCTGCGGCCTTATCAGGGCTATGCCGACATTCAGATGTTCGAGTTCGGCTCGACGAGTAACTACAACTCACTGCAGGCGTCTGCGACGAAGCGGATGCGGCGGGGCTATATATCGGGTTCGTATACGTTCTCCAAGGCGCTCGGGTCGGCCGCGAGCGACACGACAAACGTGAGCGCCTTCTTTAATCCGCGCACGCGTAATTACGGGCCGCTCTCCTACGACCGTACCCATGTCGCGTCTCTTCGGTACAGTTATCGCCTCGGCAGGCCGGGAAGAGCGCTGGGCCGGTGGCGGCTCGGGTGGGTGACCGACAACTGGGAGGTCGCCGGCACCACTCGCATACAAAGCGGCGCTCCGTTTACTCCCGGAATCTCGACCGTCGACAGCCAGAACATTACCGGGACGACATCGGAAGGCGCACGCCCGGACATTGGCGATCCGACCGCCGACCCGCTGCACCGTTTCGCGCGCCCCGCTCAACGCACGTTCGGTAACGCCGGGGTTGGTGTCCTGCGCGGTCCCGCCATGCATAACTGGGACATTTCGCTGTACCGAAATATCAGGCTAAGCGAGCGCAAACAGCTGCAGCTCCGGTTCGAGTCGTACAACACCCTGAATCACACTCAGTTTTCGTCGGTGACGCAGACGGCCCGCTTTGATGCCGCCGGCACGCAGGTGGATCCTCTGTTTCTGCAGCCCGCGACGGCCCGTCCTCCGAGACGTGTGCAGCTCGCGATGCGGCTGAGCTTCTGAAGACAGCCTGACAGGCCCGCAATGAGCGAGTCGCGGCGCACAGCAGCGGCGGAGCCGCCCGCAGTACAGTATGCACCCGCCCGCTCTCTCGCTACAATGAGGTTTCATCCAAACCAAACAGGAGAATGCATGCCTGGGAGACGCATAGGTATTCTGACGGGCGGAGGTGATGTCCCCGGCCTTAACAGCGTCATCAAGAGCGTTGTTTACCGTGGTACGGAAAACAACTCTGAGGTGGTAGGTATCCGCCGAGGCTGGGAAGGACTCACGCACGTCAATCTCGACGATGAGAGCAGCAAGTCACGGTACATTCTGCCGCTCACCCGCGAGAACACGCGCACCGTGGACCGCACCGGCGGGACATTTCTGCACTCCAGCCGAACGAATCCGTCGAAGATGAAATCGGTGCCGGAGTTTCTCAAAGGCACCGAGTTTCCGAAATCGGAGGTCACAAAGAAGGGAGTGACATCGACGGTTTTGGATTTGAGCAGACAGGTGCTCAGGAATCTCGAACGCCTGCAGCTCGATTACCTCATCGCCATCGGGGGCGACGACACGCTGAGCTATGCGGCAACGCTCGACAAGCTCGGCTTCAAAGTGATCGCCGTGCCGAAGACGATGGACAACGATGTGCGGAACACCGAATACTGCATAGGCTTCTCGACGGCGATCTCACGGGCCACCGAAGCGATCAATCGCCAGCGCACGACAGTCGGCTCGCACGAACGGATCGGGGTTTTCCGCGTGTTCGGCCGCGACGCGGGCTACACGGCACTGTACACGGCGTACGTCACATCCATGCGCTGCGGTATCCCGGAGCACAAGTTCGATCTGGAAAAGATGGTCCGGATGCTCATCAACGACAAGCGCAACAACCCGAGCAATTATGCTCTGGTGGTGCTCTCGGAAGGCGCCGAATGGGAAGGCTACACCGTCAAGGAATACGGCGAGGCAGATGCGTTCGGGCATCGGAAGAAGATGAGCGTCGCGGAAGATTTCAGCGAACAGGTGAAACGCATCGCAAAAGAAGAGACCATCGTAAGCGATCTGACGTACGAACTGCGATCGGGTGATCCTGATTTCACGGATCGCATGGTCTCGCTCACGTTCGGAGCGATGGCGCTCGATGCCGTGCTTGCCGGAAAAAGCGGGCTGATGGCGGGCATCCAGGACGGCAGGTACGAAATGGTCGCAATTCCGGATCCGAAGCTCGGACCGCGCCGCGTTGACGTGGCGACAATGTATAACACCGAGCGGTACCGGCCGAGTTATTCGAACAAAACCGGAATGCCGGTATTCCTCACGAGGGCCTGACAGTCGTCTTGCCCTGGGGTCGCTGGTTCGGGCGCAGGCGCGGCACGGCAGCTCCGCTCGCGGAGATCAGGGAGTGCTTCGAAGCGGCGGCGGCGGACGAAGCGCATTTTCCCTCGAGCATTGACCCTCGCATTTATCACGTGAGATTCATGCTGGACTTTTTCGGCGATCTGAACGGCAAGCGCGTGCTCGACATCGGGTGCGGCAAGGGCCGGTTTGCGCGTATCGTCCGCGAGCAGAATCCGCGGGCAGAAGTCGTTGCGCTCGATCTCGCGGAGTCGATGTTGCGCTGCGTGCCGGCCGGGATCGCGCGGGTATCCGCGTCCATGACTTCCCTGCCCCTTCGCAGTGCAAGCTGCGACGCGGCGTATGCGACAGAGTCGCTCGAGCACGCCGTTGACGTTGACACGGCGGTGGCTGAGATGTGCCGAGTCGTGCGGCCCGGCGGACGCATCCTCGTGATTGACAAGAACGCCGAGCAATGGGGGCGGCTCAATACGCCCAGGTGGGAGCGCTGGTTTACACGGCATGAGCTGGAGAAGCTGCTTCGCAGGCACTGCCGGCAGGCCGACAGCCGCTTCATCTCTTACTGGGAGGACGTGGAACCAGACGGGCTGTTTATCGCGTGGACGGCCATGAAATAGGCCCGGTTTGCGATACTGGGCATGTATGGACGTCGAGCGGACGATGCAGTTCATCCTCGACCAGCAGGCTACATTTGCCGCAAACATGGAGCGGCTGGGCGAGCAGCAAGCGCAGTTTGCAGCCAATCTGGACAGGTACCGTCAGAACGTCGAGGCTCGCTTTGAGCGAAATGAAAGGCAAATCAGGGCGATTCGCGTGCTCGTCAAGGCAGGTAGGAAGCTGCTCGTTGCAGTTCAGGAGCAGCAGAAGCAAACTGATGCGAAACTGACGGCGCTGATCGACAGTCTCCACCGCGGCGCGAACCGCCACTCCGAATGAACTCCAGCGCCACACCCATGCCGCTCGCCGAAGTGGTTGAGGCGGAAGGCCACCTCATCGACTCCCACATCATGGAGCAGATCTTCGACACGGTGGTTGAATACTCCGGCCGCTTTGAAGTCGAACGTTTTCACATCGGGCGCACAAATACAGATCCTTCCTATCTCCGGCTGCGCGTCGAAGCGCCGAACCGCGAAGCCATGTCGCTGCTGCTCGATAATCTCGTTCCGCTCGGCTGCACGCCGGTTGACCAGGGCGATGTCGAGCTGCGGACGATCGAGAAAGACCGCTGCGCGCCCGAGGATTTCTACTCGACGACCAATCACCGCACGAGCATCCGCCACAACGGCCGCTGGACAGAGGTCGAAGATCAGCGCATGGACGCGCTCGTGGTCATCAAAGACGGCCGCGCGTTCTGCCGCAAGCTGCGCGACCTGCGCGCCGGCGACCAGGTCGTGATCGGGATGCGCGGGATTCGCGTAACGCCGGAATCGAAGGAACGCGACCGGCTGTCATTCGCGTTCATGACCAACGGCATCTCGTCGGAGCGGCAGGTGGAGACTGCGGTGCGGCAGACAGCCGCTCTGATGCGCGGAGTGATCGAAGCCGGGCAGAAGATCGTAGTGGTCGCGGGTCCGGTTGTGGTGCACACGGGGGGCGCGGCGGCGCTGGCGCAGCTCATCCGCAACGGATGGGTACACGCTCTGCTCAGCGGCAACGCACTCGGCGTACACGATATCGAGGCGGCGCTGTTCGGCACATCGCTCGGCGTGCGGTTGGCCGACGGCCGCGCCGAAGAGCACGGGCACAAGAACCACATGCGCGCCATCAATGCCGTGAACTGGTGCGGCAGCATAGCGGGCGCTGTCGAGTGCGGCCGCCTGAAGTCGGGCATCATGTATGAATGTGTCCGCGCGGGCGTGCCGTACGTGCTCGCCGGGAGCCTGCGAGATGACGGGCCGCTTCCGGACACGATCACCGATATGAATGTTGCGCAGGACCAGTCCGCGCATCACCTGAAGGGCGCCGGCCTCGTCCTCTGCCTCGGCTCCATGCTGCACTCGATCGCAATCGGCAATATGTCGCCGAGCTGGGTGCGCATCGTGTGCGTCGACATCAACCCGGCGGTGGCCACAAAAGTCAGCGATCGCGGCACCGGGCAGGCGGTCGGCGTCGTAACCGACGTCGGCCTGTTTCTCGATCACCTGGCGAAAGAACTCGGCGCGGAGAAGGCGCGCGCCGTTAAAGCATGAGCCGGGCATACACGGACGAGCACGCGCAGTCCGGAGTCGATGCGAAGCTGCCGGATATCGAGACCTGGCCGAATCAGTACCCGGACTACGAGATCGAGATTCAGATTCCGGAGTTCACGTCCGTGTGCCCGAAAACGGGGCTTCCGGATTTCGGCAGGATCATCATTCGCTACGTGCCCGACCAGGCGTGCCTCGAGCTGAAATCACTGAAGATGTACGAACTGGCATATCGCGGGCTTGGCATCTTCTATGAAAACGCCGTGAATAAGATACTGCGCGACATCATCCGCGCGTGCGAGCCGAAGCGCATCACGGTCACAGGCGAATTCACGCCGCGGGGCGGGATCCAGTCGCGTGTGGTCGCCTCGTGGAGCAAACAGGGTGGCTTCGGCGCCTGAACCCGGTCTTCCCGACGCGAAGGCAGCGGAGCTGGCCGCAATCGTCCGCGAAATTCAGGCACGGGTACGCGCGCGGCACCCGCACGGCCGTCCGGGGGAACTGTCCGAACCATTGC
>DASSSG010000585.1:0-5875 GCA_035708545.1 Bryobacteraceae bacterium
CCACGGCGCCACCGCCGGAGCCGGTCATGAAGACGCGCGTGTTGTCGGGGGAGATGCCGGCCTCCTGCTCCATTCTTTGCAGGAACTCGAGGCATTTCTCAGGCTGTTTGGTTTCGTGGCGCTGGTAGTCCTGCCAGATTATCTGGTCCGACGTCCTGTCGACAATGCAGGCTTTTACTGTGGTTGAGCCTACGTCGAGGCCTACGCTGAAGTTAGCAGGCATCCTTGCTCCGAAGTTAGTTTAACCACGGCGCCGGCCAGGTCCGGCGCTGACCGATTGACAATCGGCCGCAGGTTGACAACCTGGCCCACTAAGCCGCCGCTTCGGCGGTTTTCCTCACTCTGGTGCGGCGGAAGAACCTGCTGTCTTTGTCCATACGCCTGGACACGTGCAAAATGAACTGCGCAGCCGTGCCGGTGATGCCTTCCACGTGCGGCACTTTGTAGAACGGGCGCTTCAGCTCGGGATGTTCCTCGATGTAGCCGCGGATGTCGTCCATGGATTTGCCGGTCTTCTCGAGGCACTGCTCGAACTCCAGGCGGGCTTTCGCTTTCGCTTCGCCGAGAGCCATTTGGACCCTGCTGTGCGCGTTTACCTCGCCCTCGCCGCTGGTTTCGATCGGCAGGAAGATCATGTCTTTGAACTTATTGACGACCGCGGACTGGGCGCCGTCGGACTGGGTGCTCGGCATGCAGCCAAAGGGTTTGAGCGACAGCACCATGTGTGCGTACTTGTGGATCGTGTAGTAGACGTTCTTGCCGACCTCGAGATGGCCTTCGCCGCCGCGAGCATAGCGATTGTAGAAAGGGGCCGCGAGGCGATCGAGTTCGGCCTGGTCGACGAGGCGATGAGTAATACCGCCCAGCTTGTCGTTCACACGGTGATAGAAGTGCGCCCAGAGGACCTCGCCGATGCCGATGCCGAAGACCTTCTTGCGATAGTTCAGCTCGGCCCCCCATTTCGTGCGCGTGGTGTACTGCTCCACGTCTTTTTTGCGGTGCGCGAGATATTTGGCCTGATAGAGAAGATAGGCAACCCAGGTGGCGATGGGCTCGACGAGGACCTGCGCGCCTTCGCGCTCGAGGAAGCGGAACATGTTGAAGTTGCCGTCGCCCTCGGTGGTCTGGGCCCAGAACTCGCCGGTGATCTTGACGAGAGGTTTCACGCGGGTGCGATCGACGTCGATCGAGTTCATGCGCTCGCGGGCTTGTTCGAGGGCGTCAATGAAGAGCTTCCCGTACAGGTTTTCACGAATCTTGCCGAGCGTGTTGAGCGTGTTCCTGAGCTTTTTCTTCTCGGGACGCGACAGATAGCTCTTCAGCCATCCTGAAGTGGCTTCGAGAATCTCGAAGGGCGGGCGCTCGCGCAGCATGCGGGCCAGATCGTCTCCGACCTGGGGGAAGATCTCATCGGTCAGGCCTCTGTTGACCTCGTAGGGACGGATTTGGTGGATCAGATCCTGGAGCGTATCGCCGATGTGGAGGGCATTGAGCATGCCTACGCCGAAGTCAACGGTGAACTTGAGGCCGGGCTCGCCCGAGGCGGCGTTGATGCCTTCCTGCTGCTGGAAAAGGAGGACGCGAAAGCCGTCGAAGCCGGCGTTTTTCAGCGCGAAACGATATTCGGCTTCGTACATGCCGAAGCGGCAGGGGCCGCAGGAGCCGGCGGTGAAGAAGACGTACTTATCGATGATCTCTTCGCGCGAGAGGCCCTGATTTTCAAGACCCTGGAGGTACTGGACGAGGTTGCCGACGGTGAAGTAAGTCGGGTTGCACTGGCCGTTGTTGCCGTACTCTTTGCCGATCTGGAAGGCGGGCACGTCGGGGGTCGGAATCATGACGCACTTGTAGCCAGTACCCTGGAAGACGGCCTGGATCATCTTCTCGTGTTTCCATGTGAGGCCACCGAACAGGATGGTGACCTTGTCGCGCTCCTCGGCTTTGAAGGTGCGCTCTGCGGGCTTCTTGAAGTGCTGGATCTGGACGAGACCGCGCTCGCGGCGCAGGCGGGCGCGCTGGGCTTCAAGAATGGCCTGGATGTCAGCCTGATTGTCGAGGACAGCGGTACTGCGATCTTCCATGGGAACCCTCCCGAACACGGTTTAGTAATCGTACGGCTGTAACAACAGGTGTGCAGACATTATACGAGTTCCGGGCGGAGCAGACCGGTATCGGCAGAGGCGAAGTTATGAGACCAGTTGTCTTCCGAGGTTGAACCATGGAGTAGCGTCCAGGGAACCCGGTACCCATAAACACGAGTATTGCTGAAGAATACAACAGCTCATGGGTGTGTGGCAAAGGAAAAGTGAGGGGAGTGGGGGAGATGACGGTTAGAAGGAAACGTCAGGAGAGGCCGTAGATGCCGAAGAACGTTTCCGGCTCCAGCTCGCCGGTGGCGATGTAGTGCTGGTCGAGTTCCCAGATGAATTCGAAGATCGCGCGGTCGAGATGGTTCGTGAGCTCGTAGTTTGGGCCGTACATGGTATCGAAGAAGCGGCGGGAAATCGAATAGAACGGGACGAAGTGGCGGCTCGTGAAGGTCGCGTTAAGGAGTGGGAGGATGTCCTCGGAACGGATGCACTCCATGCTCGTGGTGCTCGTGTCCGGTTCACAGACTTGCAGATCGAGGCGGGGTTCGGGGTAGGCGGTGTGGTTTATGCGGAAGCGCGGCGGGATGGCGCTCCAGAGGGTGTTCACGACGGTGCGGGTCGCGGGCCGCATGCGGTAGCCGTTGGGCGTGATCACGTCGACGACGATCAGTTCGCCGTCCGGGCGGAGGGTGCGGCGGATTTGCTCGAAGAGGTGCTCCAGCTCGATTACGTGGTGGAGAGCGGCGTGACAGAACACGATGTCGTGCGCGGAGGCTGGAAGCTCGAGCGTGTTCAGGTCTGCCGTTTCGAAATGCATTTCGAGGTCTTCGGCCTGCGCTTTCGCGCGGGCTTGTTCGAGCAGGGTCGCGTTAATGTCAACGCAGGTAATGGCGGCACTGCGCACCCGGCGTGCGAAAGACAGTTCGATACCGCAGGCGCCGGCGCCGAGCGAGATGAGGTCAACGCGAGGGATGCGGTCGAGCCGCGCGATCACGTGCCCGATGAGGTTGTTGCCGGTGCGATCACGGATCACTCTTTCCGCGCGTTTTTCGAGCGTGCGCCAGACTTCGGGAACGGGCTGATAGCCGGTGCCCGCGGCGGGATCGGCTTCGGGGATGGCGGTAAATACTTCGGTGTAGTGGCGGATCTCCTCTTCGAGATGGCGCGTATAGCTCTCGGAGCCGACTTTCAGGGAAGCGGGGTCGGTGGGAGGCACGCGTTGATATAATACCGATGCCTTTGCGCATTCTGCACGTCTTTGACCGATATCTCTCCGGCGGCTTCGAACGTCACTTTGATCTCGTAGTACAGAAGCTTCACGCGGCCGGTGCAGGCCAGTTCTGTTACGGCGGTGAAGGTACGCAGCGACTCAGCGGACGACCCGAGTTCGGCGAGGTGGTCTGCGGCAACCTCGCCGCGCTGGGGCCGGCGGATGTAGTCGCCGAAGTGCGCGGAATGGAACGCCTGATCCGGCAGCGCGGCGTGACGGTTGTACATATCCATCCGTTCATGGGGTTGATGCCCGGTGCGCTCGCGGCGGCGCTGGCCGGCGTGCCACACGTGATCACAATGCATGCGCCGCCGCGGCCGGGCGATATGGCGACGGAATTCGGAGCGCTGCATTTTGAGACGGTGTCGCAACTGGCGATTCCGTACGCCACAGCCATCACCGCGGTCAGCGAGGAGGCGCTGGAAGGCACGCGGGCAGCGTTCGGTATTACGAATGGAGCGGAGCGCCTGACGATCGTGCGGAATCCGGTAATGGTTCCGGGGCCGGAGACGCCGGCGGACACTGCGCTTCGAGATGGACTGCAGAAGGGGGTGTTCATAAGCCGACTGGATGCGGATAAGGAAGCGAGCGCGAGGGCGGCGCTCGACCTGTTCGCGGATATACAGCGACGGTTCGCGCAATGGCACTTTGCCATGTGTGGTGACGGGAACCGGCGGTGTGCGCTGCAGCGCTATGCCGAAGACACGGGTCTTCGCGGAGCAATCTGGCACGGATGGCATGACGACATCGGCACGATTATCCGGGACAGCGCGCTGGTCGTCGGCATGGACCGAGTGGTGATCGAGGCGATGGCACAAGCGCGGGCAGTGGTGGTGGCCGGCCACAGCGGGTTAGCCGATTTTGTCACACCAGCAAACGTCCGCGAGTTTCAGGCAGGCAACTACGGCGGGCGCGGCTCGGCCAGGAGCAGCCCGGCCGCGCTGGCGGAGCGCTTGCCGGCGGTGCTGGCAGATGCGGATGCGCGACGGCAGCTGCAGGAGATTGCGCGGGCCGATCACGGGGCCGATGTCGTAGCAGAGCAATACCGGCGCGTATATGAGAGGGCGCGCGGCTCAGCGCCGGAAGCCAGCGCACTCGAGGTGATGCGGGTGCTGGAGGCATCGCGGGCCGACACCATTCGCGAGTGCTGGTGGCTGGAAGAACTCGGCCCGGCTGGTTTTTCATTCTGGCCTCTGGCGCGGCGGGCACTCTTCTTCGAGATCGGGCGGCAGTACGGACAGGGGCTGCGGCAGGCGGAGCACGCACGCCGTCTTCAGGGGCTCACAATCGACAAGCTGGCAGGGCAGATCGCGGCATTTCAGACCGAGCGGCGAGCGGAGCTGGAGGCCAGCGCGGAGGAGCATGTACGGGCGGCCGAGGAGCGGATTGCCACGCTCGAGTGGGCGCTCGGGGACACGCGCAGGGCAGCCCTGGCACGCGATGCCGCGCTCGAGAAGACGACTGCGGAGTTGATGGCAGCCACGGCACAGGTGAGGGAACTGGAGATGCGGCTCGAGCGGGTGATCGAGGAGCGGCGGCGTGTCCGGCAGCAATTGCGCGACGCAGCGAATGCACCCACGCCGCCTTTGTTCCAGCGCATTCGGGGCCGGCGAAACGGTTCGATTATCGAAGCCGACGAGCCCGATGATGCGGTGACGCCGCCCCGGGCCGAGACGACACTGGACAGTCTGGCGATCGAGGTGCCGCCGATTCGGGAACCGCGGCCGGAGGAGGCGCGGGCGCGCTGCGCGGTCATCGTGCTTCCGATTTTCGATTACGAGTTCCGATATCAACGGCCACAGCAGATTGCCGCACATTTGGCGAAGGCGGGTCACCGGGTGTATTGGGTGAGTCCGACGCGCATGTTTGCAGCGGGCGCCAAACCATTCTCGATTGCGCCGTTGCTGCCGAATCTGTATGAGGTTTCCGTGCAGGGAGAGTCCCTCGATCTTTATCGCGGAGAACTGACCGGGGAGAATCTCGGGTCGTTAGCAGCGGCATTGCGGGCACTGTATCGTGAGCAGTTGATCACGGAAAGCGCCGTGCTTGTGCAGTTCCCGTCCTGGCGGCGGGTTGCTCTGGCGCTGCGAGAAGAACATGGCGCGCGCGTCTTGTATGACTGCATGGACGACTGGCAAAACTGGCCGGCTGAGCCGCGAATCAGCGAGTTCGCTCTCGGCGAAGAGCGGGCGCTGCTCACGGAATGCGATGTGCTGACAGTGTCATCGCACGAATTCGTGAACCGGCACGCGCGCAATGTGCCGTCCCCGGTTCTGATTCGCAACGCCGCCGATTATGCATTTTTCAGGCGCACTGGCGCGGTGGCAGGGAAGGCCACGCTGCGCCCGCCGGTGATCGGCTACTACGGCGTGATCGCGGAGTGGTTCGATGTTGAACTGGTGCTGGCGGCCGCGAAGAGCCGGCCGCAGTATTCGTTCGTGCTGATTGGCGCCGTGCACGATGTGGAGCTTGCTGCACTCGCGGAGCTCCCGCACGTGACGGTACTCGGAGAGAA
>DASSSG010000586.1:0-9108 GCA_035708545.1 Bryobacteraceae bacterium
CGATGGCCGCGAGGAGCTTGTCAAAGCCGCTGCCCGTCAGCGCGGAGACGGCGACAGAGGTTGGGGCGGGGTGCTGCGGGCCGGCGTCGGCCAGCAGCCGTCGCGCGATCGTCTGCGCGTCGGTGCGATCCCCCGGAAGCAAATCGAGCTTGTTCAGCACCAGCAACTGCGGCGTCTTCTCCGCGCCGATCTCCGCGAGCACCCGCATGACGTGCGCCGTGTGCTCGGACGCGTGCGGCGACGACACGTCGACCACATGCAGGAGCAGCGCGGCTTCCGTGACCTCCTCGAGCGTGGCGCGGAACGCCCGAACCAGCGTCGTCGGCAGATGCCGGATAAAACCGACCGTGTCGCTCAGCACCGCACGCCGGTTTGACGGCAACACAACGTGCCGCACTGTCGGATCGAGCGTCGCGAACATCCTTGCATCGGCGAGAACATCCGCACCGGTGAAGCGGTTGAACAGCGTCGATTTTCCCGCGTTCGTATAGCCCACGAGAGCGACCGTCGCGAGCGGAACCTCCTGCCGCTGCCGCCGCTGCACGCCGCGGCCGGCTCGGACCGCTTCGAGGTCGTCCTCGATCCTGCGGATGCGGCGGAAGATGCGCCGGCGATCCGTCTCGAGCTGCGTTTCACCCGGACCGCGTGTGCCGATGCCGCCGCCGAGCCGCGACATCTCGCGGCCGCGGCCGGCGAGGCGCGGAAGCAGGTAATTGAGTTGCGCGAGCTCGACCTGCAGCTGCCCTTCACGCGTTCGTGCACGGCGCGCGAAGATGTCGAGAATGAGCTGCGTTCGGTCAAGTACTTTGCATTCGAGCGCGTCCTCGAGATTGCGCTGCTGCGTGGGCGAGAGATCGCGATCCACGATCACGACGTCCGCCGCGAGCGTCTTTACCCGGGAAGCCAGCTCCTCCACCTTCCCCGAGCCCACGAGGGTTGCGGCCTCGATCGTGTCGCGATTCTGAATTGTGCGGTCGACAATGTCGGCTCCGGCGCTGTCGGTCAGCACCGCCAGTTCGTGCATCGATTCTTCGGAGTTGTAGTCGGAGTTCTCGGCAGCGCCGCCACGGCGGAGCGCACGCCCGTGCAGGTCCACTCCGAGGAGGATGGCTCGCTCTCGCTGCTGGTTCAGCAATGCGTTCCGCGGCGCCCGCGCAGGCGGGCGGGCGCATTCCCACCGCGAACCGATTGCCTTTCAGACATGCCGCTCGGCTATTCGCTGGCAGGTTCGGGCATCGCCGGCGCCGGATGTCCCTGGCCTGCGGCCGCCGGGGGGTGGGTATGGGGCACGTGCGCCGGCCTGGAGACTACAACGGTCGAGATTGCGTGCTTGAAGATGAGTTGCTCCTGGTTGCTCGCTTCAAGCACTACCGAATACTTATCGAAGCTCTTGATCCGACCCGAGAGCTTGACGCCGCTCATCAGATAGATGGTGAGAAACGTCTTGTCCTTACGCGCATTGTTTAGAAAAGCCTCCTGGATATTTTGTTGTTGTGCGAGCTTTTCCATGCGGCCTCCCTTCGCGGCCAACCGTGTCTGAATTCTAGCATCGAAAGGGTTTCGGGCATAACGCCGTGTTACGGCGTCGGTCGCATGGACTCATCCGGGCGGTATCGTAAGACAGCGGACAAAAACGATATTGGAAGCGGTATCAGCGCGTCGACTTGCGCGCGCGAGTGTCGGTGTTATCTCCTGTTTCGTCAGCGGGACGGCCGGCGCGCCGGCCAGCTTTGCCGGTGCCGGACTTGATCTCCCTGCCCGCGTTCTCTATCTTGTCGCCGGCTTTACGCAGAGCTTCTTTGGTGTCCCGCGCTGCTTCCTTTGCGGCTTGCTTGCCCTTATCGTACGCCTTCTCAGCGGCGTCCCCGACCTTATCGGCGGCTCGTTCGAGGGCGCGTTCGGCCTCCTTTGCCTCCTTCCGTACCTCGTTCTGCTGCCGCTGGTTGCAGCCGGCCAGCAAGAGAACGGTAGCGCCGATGATTACGGACAATCTGGTCATTAAGCAACCTCCGTGTCGTAAGTAAGACGCCAAAAGCAGGAACAAGCGAACGCGGGAACCGCGGCCGGTCCGGCGCTCGCCGGACTCTTCGCACGCAAGTGCCGGCTGACCAGCGCTGCGGTGTCGGCGGTTGGTCCACGCCAGGACTACAACATGGGCAATTCTCGCGGCTGCGGTCCACGCGGAAATGCCTTCTGGAGCATCTGAATCTGCGCCCTGCTGAGCTCGAGATCGCCGGCGGCGGCGTTTTCTGTAACGTGATGAGGATCCGAGGACTTCGGAATCGCGAAGGAGAAAGGCCACCGCAGAAGAAACCGCAGCGCGACCTGCCGCGGCGTCGCTTCGCACTCAGCCGCGACCTGCTTCAGCAGACGGCCTCCCGGCGTGCGCGGGCCAGGGAAGTCGCCGTGGCCGAACGGACTGTACGCGACAACGGCGTCGTCGTTTTTCTCGCACCACGGGATCACGGCGTGCTCGGCCGCGCGCTCCTGCAGATGATAGAGAACCTGATCACACGCGGGCCGAACTTCGCGCGGCGCGGCTACCTCATCGAGATCGGCTCTGTCGAAATTGCTCGCGCCCCAGGCGAGTATCTTGCCCCGCCGTTGCAGCTCCGCGAATGCCTCCAGGGTCTCGGCGAGCGGGTAGTCGTCCGTCCGCCAGTGCAGGAGGTAGCAATCCAAACGGTCGGTCTTCAGGCGAGCGAGCGACCGTGCGCAGGCGGCCATCGCGCCCCTCCGCGAGGCATTCTGCAGCAGCACTTTCGAGACGAGAAAAACCTCGTCACGCCTGCCGCGAATCGCTTCGCCGACCCATTCCTCGGCTGTGCCCGCGAGGTACATCTCGGCTGTATCGATGTGCGTCATGCCGAGATCCACACCCCGGCGCAGCGCCGCGATCGCGTCCTCGCGCCTGTCGCCGCTGCTGTACCAGGTCCCCTGGCCGATCACCGAAACCTGCCGGTCCGTACAGCCGAACTTTCGTTGCTCCATGATTCGAATGTGTGATGCTGGGCGCCTGCTCCCGCCTTCAGCTCGCGTCCACCCCGGAGTGCGCCCTGGCGCGTACGCCGCCACCGGGACAGAATGGCAGCAT
Organism: Bryobacteraceae bacterium; assembly: GCA_035708545.1. Lineage (GTDB taxonomy): Bacteria > Acidobacteriota > Terriglobia > Bryobacterales > Bryobacteraceae > DASSSG01. The sequence continues at coordinate 3,095 of DASSSG010000586.1, forward strand.
GGCAGCAAAACCCAATCCCATTTCTGACGGTTTTGGCACCCTCACACCGTACCTGATCGTCGGCGATGGAGCCGGCGCCCTCGATTTCTACACGGAGACCCGTTTGGAACCGTCTGGTGGATCGCCACGCGGGTGGACGAGGTGACACCCGAAGAGCTGGCTCGCCGCGCTGCGACAGCTCGTTCTTCGTGAGTTTGTCGCGTTGCAACTGTCAGTCGCGTTTGAACAGTAAGGCGTCGAGCGATCACTTCGTCAACGCCCTGATTGCGACCTCCTTAAACCAAACCACGTCGCGGTTATGGTTCTGCAGTCCGAACCAACCCTCTTCTGGGCGGGGGATCCTGTAATAGTCCCTGATATTCTCCCTCGTGGGCGTAACCCCCTGAGTGAAATCAGTAACTATGACGCCGTTGACACTGACGACGGTGCGAGGACCATCGATCGTGATTTCCATCGTGTTCCAGCCATCCGGCTTCACTGGCGGGGCTTTCAGGACTCGCGAAACACCGAAGATCTCGCCGGTAGTTGCTCCGCCAATCTGGATCTCGTGTGCGATTCGGACTACCTCCTGTTCGTCCGTCGGTTCCTTCGGGATGCGGATGTAGACACCCGAATTCGATCTTTCCCCAACTTCTCTGTAGACCACGCGCAGCACACAATTGCCGACCTTCTCTTTGTAATAAAGCAGGCCGAGCGTGCGGTCTACACCCTCCGTCTTCAGAACGCCATCTTCGACGATGAACCGGCCGTAGCCGATGTGCTGCCACCCGCTGAGATCCTCCCCGTTCCAGAGTTGCTTCCACTCACCGGATTGCGGACTGGCGATCACAGGGCCAACTACGGCCATCAACGCGATGAGAATCCAGCGGCTCGGCATTATCCAGCTCCTTTGTTCTGCACTGCGACGGTGAATTGGTGGCGACGCTTATCAGCCGCTCGTGGTCTTTCTGAGCTCGTCGATCGTGTGGTTCTGGCCGTCGCCTTCGTACTCCGGGCGTGGAGGGAGTTTGTCCACGACCTTCTGTGTGTTCGGATCGAACAGTTTGGTTCTGCTTTCCCGGTACGCAAGCACGCCCAGCTTGATTGCGGCCAGAATCTGAAAACCGAGCTCGGCGTGCGCGTTCGGCTGCCTGCGCGAGCGCACGCACGCGAAGAAGTTGTCGGTGTGAGGGGTGCGTGCATCGCGCTGAGGCCGCTGTGGAGGCAGTTCATAGACCCTGGGTTCAGGCATCGCGCGTCTTGCGCCCTGGCCGCCGCTGCGCGCTCGCAGCTCAGGGTAAGTCTCAGATAGCACCTGAATAACGTCGCCAGCTTCGCCGCGCTCAACTACGATCGTTCCTTTGTGCCCGAAAACCGCCTGCCGATGATAGCGGCCCATACCGGCATTCGCCATCGAGCCCGACATTTCAATATAGAAATTCGGGTATTCGATCAGAGTGGCATAAGTATCCGGCACCTCGCGGTCCTTGTGCACATAAATGCCGCCGCTGGCGCTGACGCGGATCGGGAACTGCGCACCCATTGGATACAAAATGGGGCCGAGACTGTGGAAAAACAAGTCGGTCGCAATCCCGCCCGAATAGTCCCAGTATTTGCGGAAGCGGAAGAAGCGATCGGCGTTGAATGGCCGTGCCGGCGCCGGGCCCAGCCATCGCTTCCAGTCGATCGTCTGCGGAGATCCTTCCGGCTCGATCCGATAATTCCATTCCCCGAGCAGAGAGTTGCGCGCGGCAGTGGCCTGCGCCGCCACCAGCGGTCCAATCTCGCCGGCGTCGATCAGCTCTTTGATTTTGTGCGTACTCGGCGAGGAAAGCCCCTGGTTGCCGACCTGAAGAATGCGGTTGTACTTCTTCACGGCTTCGGTGATCGCACGCGCCTCTTCGATCGTGTGCGTCATTGGCTTTTCGAGGTACACGTCTTTGCCGGCGGCGAGAGCGTCCAGCGCCATCTGACCGTGCCAGTGGTCGGGCGTGGCGATCAGCACCGCATCCACGTCATTGCGCGCCAGCAGGTCGCGGTAGTCGTGATGGACATCCTTGTCGGAGATTTGTGCTATGTCCCTCGCGCGCTGTTTTCGAACCGTGTAAACATCGCAAACCGAGACTACCTGGATGTCCTTCTCTTCCTGGGTCTGCTTCATGAACATCCGAAGATGGACGGTTCCCATCCCGCCCATTCCGATGATGCCGACGTTGATCCGATCGTTCGCGCCGACGACCCGGGACGCGGATCGCGCCGAAATACTCGGTCTGATGCCCTGCGAACCTTTAGCCTGGGCGGCGGTTCCTCCCAATGCGGTGGCAGCGACCGAGGAGCGACTCAGGAAATCGCGTCGTGTGGACTGGTGCGGACTCGTCTTCATGGATGAATGCTTCCTTTCTCGGTGCGGGCAGCGCTGCAGCCGGCCGACACGGAAGGTGCTGTCCGGGCTCATTTACGCCGCTGCCGTCGCGGGCGATTCAACGTCGCTGTTCACAGTGGCCGCGCGGGCACGAGCGCCCTTTCGCCGCGCCAGACGGTCAGAAATAGAATTTCAATCCAAACTGTATCTCACGAGGGCTGTTGCCCTGCGCACTGGTGATTCTGCCGAAGTCCACGCTGTCGAAGTTCGTGTTCGGGCCGGCGAGGCGCGCGCGATTCAACGCGTTCCGCGCTGCTGCCCGGATTTCAAAGTAGTTCCGTTCCGTCACGTGGAAATTCTTCAGAATGGCAAAGTCCTCCTGCACCGTGCCCGGCCCCCGCAGATAGTCCATTCTGCGCGGTGTGTCTCCGTACTCCATGTCCGCCGGCCGGCGAAAGGCGGCACGATTCAGGTAAGGTACGCTCCAGGCTACCGCCGGGTCGTCACTCCACGCGGGATTTATCAGCGGCTGCCCCGGGACGAAGCTGGCCCGCGCACTCTGGCCGGCGCCGAAGAAGTTCTGGCCCGACGTGACGCGCAACGGACGCCCGCTGACATATGTATGGATTCCGGATACTCGCCAGTTGCCCAGGACGGCATTGGCAATCGGGTGCACACCGCCCAGCCACTTCCTGCCTCTGCCGAAGGGAAGCTCATATACGTAACTCAGCCGCAGGTTGTGCGGCGTGTCTTCGGCGCCCACGGCCTTCTCGAGCCTGCGATTGTAATGGTTCTGCGCCGCGGGCGTGTCGCCGCGGTTGGCATCCTCGCCTTCCGTGTTCGCGATCAGCTTGCAAAACGTGTAGGAGGCGAGCATATAAAGTCCGCCGGAAAAGCGGTGCTCGAAACTGCTTTCGAGAGCATGGAAGGTCATGTGCCCGTCGTTCATGCCGCCCGCATTGCTGTCGATCCCGCCATACTGCGGGTACGGCCGCAAAGCCTGCTGCAGTTGGCGATTGGTTGGATAACCCGCATAAGGCAACGGCACGCCTCGCGCGATAACCTGTGGGTCATCGAGGCGGCGTCCGAGCAGCGTACCGTAGATTGCCCAGTATTTCGGATCCAGCTGATTCAGGGCGGTTATCCGAGCCAGTAACTTGTTACCCAGGTTTGCGTGATAGGTTACGCGCGCCAGGGCGTTGGTGCCTACCCCTCGCTCGATTGTGAACTGGTAATCGGTGAAGTACGGAGCCCGGCCGGCTTTCGGGAAGTAATAAAATGGCGTCCCGAAAAGCTGGATCGTCGGGTCAATAACCGGCGGCATGTTTCTCCGTACATCGGCTCCAAACGGGAGCAGGCCATCCCTGGTCCGGAAAGCGATGCCATTGGCGAGAAAATTTCCCGGAGCTCCGAAAATGCCTCCGAATCCCTGGATGCCGTTATCGGCGTTGCCGTCTTCGCGAGTGGGCTGGTAGTAGATTGATCCGCCCGCGCGAATGACTGTCTGCGGCGTCAGCATGTATGCGATGCCCAGTCGCGGACCGAACGCGTTCTTTCTCGTCTCACCAAACCGGTCCTTCCCGCTTCGGCCCGGACCGCTGCCGGCAAATTCCATGGCGCCCAAAAGCCCGCCGGCCCCGGGATTGGGAAGGCTCGGATTGAAATTGCTGTTTCCGTGTTCTCGTTCTTCCTTTGGAATCGGCAGGTCATATCGGAGGCCGATGTTCAGCGTGAGCTTGTGCGTCAGTTTGACATCGTCCTGGACGTACCACGCGTAGTACGGAAACTGGAATGCGGTGTCACTGGGATAGCGGAAGCGGCCTCCGCTCGCTGTGCCAAGGAGGAACGAGGCCCAGGCGTGGCCCGTCTGACCGCTGACGCCCGGGTTACCTGTCCCCGCTGCCGAGAAATCCACCGTCCCTGTGGCATCGTTGTAGTCGAGCCGCCGGTAAATTCCTCTCAGGTGCTCAAATCCGAACTTGAAGCTGTGCTTCCCCTTTAACCATGCCACTTGCTCGTAGATCGTGGTGGTCCGTTGCCGCGAATCCGTATCGACGTGCGTCCCGAAATCGACGATGCCGGTGTTGTACCGGCTCGACTTGCCCGGCTTCGTCCCGGCCACCGTGCCCCGAACTGCTGTGGCAATCCTCCATTCCTCCGGGATCATGTTCATGTTGTCGGGGTTCTCGATAATGTGCCGCTTGTTAAGCCCGAGGATCAGGTGATTCAGCAGGTTCGGCCGGAACACATAATCATGATTCACGCGATAATACTGGATCTTCTGCTCGTTGGCCCACCCCGATGAAGGAACTCCCTGCGCTCCGAAATTTGCCTGCGCCGGGCTCCGCCACAGGCTGTAGAAGAAATTCATGCGGTTCTTCTCGGAAAACACGTAATCGCCCTTGATGGAGGGCACCCACTGCTTCGCTATGCCTTTGCTGAACGAGCGCGTGTTGTTCGTCAGCAGAGAATTATTGTCGACCGGGGGGAGGAGAGCGATGCTGGCCCTGGCAATGGCATCGATTCGCTCAGGACAGATCACGTTGAGCACGCCATTGCACTGGAGACGCGACCGGGCGAACGCGTCCGTAATGATGTTTCCGCTGCTGTCGAACGGATCGTACAGCGGAATCTGTCTTCCGCTCGCGTCCACGAGTCTGCGCATGTCGCCGATCCGGAACTCATTAATCGGCAGAGTGACGAGGCCCGTCGAACGGCCGTTGTTCTGGTAAGCGTACTCATACGCAAAAAAGAAGAACGCCTTGTTGCGGCCGTCGAAAATCCTGGGAATGTAAACCGGGCCGCCGATACTCCCGCCAGGATTCCACTGGCGCGCGCGTGGCCTCTCCGTCGGCGTAAACGTCCGGCCGCGCGCGTTGAAGAATTCATTACGGAGAAACAGGAACCCGCTTCCGTGCAGCTCATTCGATCCCGATTTGGTGACGAAATTGATCACGCCGTTCGAAGTGCGGCCATATTCGGCCGAGTAGGCGCCGGTCTGGACTTTGAACTCCTCCAGCGCCTCGATACTCGCGCCGCGCATCGCCGGATCGTTGCGGCGCTCGCTTTGCGCTTCGGCGCCGTCCAGACGTTCGCTTTGGCCGTCGAGCAATCCGCCGCCAATGCGCGGATTGCCCTCGCCGCCGATGACGCCGGGCGTCAGGATGACGAACGCCATCGTGCTCCGCACGCCGCCGCCGCCGATGAACAATGGCAGGTCCATGATCGCTTTTGTGGGCACGACTTTGCCGAGGTTCGTTCCCTGATTCGCTTCGAGCAGAGGCGCGGCAGCAGTGACCTCGATCGTCTGCTCGACCGCGCCTACGGTCAACTGAATGTCGAGCCGGGCGACGGTATTCACGTTGACGGGAACATTGGCTGCCTCGGCTTTGCGGAACCCTGCCTTTTCGGCGGAGACTACATAGCTCCCAACGGGCAGGTACAGCAGGCTGTAGCTGCCGTCATGACCGCTCTTCGCGGTCTGTGTAAGCCCCGTATTCGTGTTCCGAGCGGTGACGACAGCGTCCTGAACAGCCGCGCCTGTCGGGTCGGTCACCGTGCCGGTAATTGTGCCCCTGTCCTGCGCCAGGGCCGGAAATGCGGTCAGGAGCAACCAGCACAGGATTGCGAAGCTGGAACGTGTCTGGTTCCTTTTCATGGCGGTTATGATCTT
>DASSSG010000587.1:0-4670 GCA_035708545.1 Bryobacteraceae bacterium
TCACGGCGTGAAGGCAGAAGGCACCATGATGGCGGCTGCCGTTCATCGCAGCGATCCCGGGAAGGTCTATTGTATTTCGCGTTGCGGTCAGGTGTTCGGAACCGAGGACGCCGGAAAGTCGTGGCGCGAGTACCGGCTGCCGGAAGACGTCGGCGATGCTTACAAGGTGGTCTGCAGCTAAAACGCTCTACGTCGCCAGGAAAGAGACCCCTGGCAGCTCGATACCGTAAAGCTGCGTGCTCCATTTTTCGCCTGCGCGAATCGGAAGGGCCCGCGTGAGGGTTCCCGTCGTTACGAGCTCGCCAGCTTCGACTGGCTTGCTCTTCGGCTGCTGAGCCAGGACGGAAATCAGATGTGCTATCGCGGCGAGCGGGCTCCCGAGCACGTTCGCTCCGCCTCCGCGGTCGCGCTCGACCCCGTCACAGGACAACGAGATCGTGAACTTTTCCAGGCGCGAGACGAGATCCGGCCCCAGCGTCTCGACCTGCCGCGGCTCGCCGACGAGCAGCGTCGCGTGCAGCGATGAATCGGCGATCGTATCGGCGGCCTTGAACTTCCAGTCCGGAAAATGCGATTGCACGATCTCGATGCCATGCGCAATCCAATCGACGCAGCGCAGGATCTCCGCGGGATTTTCAGTCGGTGGCGGTGCGCTCCTGAAGTGAAAAACGATCTCGGGCTCTATGCGCGGGTCGGCAAAGCGCGCGAGCGAGCACATTCCGCTTGAATTCGGAAGCCGCGAGACGGTCGTGTCGTAAACGTGAGCCCAGATCGGTTCGTAGACGCCGTACTCGGCCCAGATGTTCCGGTTCGTGAAGCCGATCTTGCGGCCGACCGGAACGGCCCCTTCAGCAACGCGCGTTTCATGGATCGAACGGGCGACCTCGTACGCTGCAGCGTTGTCGAACCCGTGCAGACGTGCAGTGAACGGCTGAATCTGACGGCATCGGTCCTGCGCCGCCTTCATTTCCTCCGCGACGGACTGCGGGTTCCAGGCACGCTCCACGGGTTCTCCTTCTTCCGATCGTCGAATCGCGACTTTGCTACAGTATCTCGTCTTCAACAACTGCGGGCCTCGCCATGCCGAAAATCGACATTCACGCGCACTGGTATCCCAGGAAATGGGTCGAACTGCTCGAGAAGGAAGGCTCGCGCCATGGAGTGCAGACGAACCGCAACGAGCGCGGCCAACTCGTGCTCGAAGTGCCGCAGTACAGGCAGACGTTTCAGGAGCATTACATCGATCTTCCTACGCGGCTCAGGATGATGGACGAGGCGCGGGTTGACATTCATGCGCTCTCGCTCACGAGCCCGATGGTGTATTGGGCGCCGCCGGAGTTCGGAGCGCAGCTCGCGCAGGTCTACAACGATTCGCTTGCCGAAGCGCATCGGGAGTACCCCAATCGCTTCCTCGGTCTCGCCGCATTACCGATGCAGGCGCCCGAGCTTGCCGTGAAGGAGATCGATCGCGCATCGAAGCTCACGGGCATCCGTGGCATCTACATGGGCACGCACGTCATGGGCAAGAACCTCGACGAGGAAGCGTTGAGGCCGGTTTTCGCGCGCTGCGAGCAGCTGGGCCTGCCGATATTCCTCCACCCGTTGAATCCGGTCGGTATCGATCGCATGCGCAAATTTCATCTGCGCAATCTGATCGGCAATCCCACGGAAAATGCGATCGCCGCAGCTTCGTTGATTTTCGGCGGTGTCATGGACGAATTTCCGAAGCTCGACGTCGTGCTCCCGCACTCCGGCGGATCGATGCCGGCGCTGATCGGGCGCTGGGATCATGGCGCGACCGTACGCGCCGAGCTGAAGCACATGACGAAACCGCCGTCGAGCTACCTGCGCCGGTTTCATTACGACACGATCACCCACAGCAATTCGATACTCGCGAACCTGATCGGGCAGGTGGGCGCGGACCGCGTGGTGATGGGCAGCGACTGCCCGGCCGATATGAGCTACACGCAGCCGGTGAGCGTGGTGGAGCGGCTCGAGAAGGTGAGCGCAGGCGATCGCGAAAAAATCGTGGGCGGTAACGCGGCGCGGTTGCTGAAGCTGTAATTCAATCCACCGGCGGCATGCCCGAGTCGCGCATGATCTGTCGCGTCCGTTCGATGTCCCGCCGGACTTTGTCCGCGAGCTGCTGCGGAGTGCCCGCGATCACTCGATGCCCGGTGGCGATGAGGCGCTCGTGAATGTCCGGCAGGTTCACAACGCGCGTGACTTCCTTGTGCAGGAGCTGGACGACCGGAGCCGGCGTCTTCACCGGCGCGAATAGCGCATACCACTGTTCGTGGTCGTAGCCCGGCAACCCGTTCTCCGCGATCGTGGGTACGTCCGGGAACTGAGACATGCGCTGTGCTCCGCTCACGCCGAGGACCCTCAGCTTTCCGGCGCTCACGTGGGGCGCGATGACCACATAAGACGTGAACGTCATGTCCGCCTCGCCGGACACGACTGCGAACGCTGCTTGTGCGCCGCCCTTGTAAGGGATGTTCCTGATGTCGATCTTGGCCTGCAGCTTCATCGCGTTGCCCATGAGCTCTCCGGCCGCACCTGCAACCGCGATGTTGAGCTTGCCAGGCGATCTTCTGGCGAGCGTTATGAGCTCCCGCACCGACTTCGCCGGAACGACCGGGTGAATCACGAGCGCGAGAGGAATCGACGCGATCTCGCTGATCGGCGCGAAGTCGCTTGCAGGGTCGTACGGAAGTTTCTTGTAGAGCGCCGCATTGATCGCATGCGTGCCCGCGTTGCCCATCATGATGACCGACCCGTCTGCGGCCGCTTTTGCGGTGAACTGCGCCGCGACGATCCCGTTGACGCTCGGGCGGTTTTCCACGATCGCGTTGACACGCGCAGTTTCGGCGAGCTTCGGCGCGATCAGGCGCGCGATGAAGTCCGGACCAGTACCGCCCACGCTGGCGGTGACGATGCGAAGCTGCTTCGGTAAGCCGGGCACGCCGCCGGGCTCCTGCGTACGCCCAAGCGCGGGATACAGCACCCCGAAGAATCCGGCAAGTAACAAGGCTACATGACGCATGAGGCGACGCCCTCCACGTCTATGCTCGTGGCTAGAGTATCATCTCCCCGCGTCCGGAATGCTCTGGCGTGCCTGGGGAGGAATGAATGAAACCGAGTGCCGCAATGCTGATGGTACCGATCGTCGCGTTCGCGACGTGCGCTCAAGGCGCGCAGCGGGCGGCGCCGGACCGTGATGTCTCGAGCTATCCGACGCGCCCGATACGCGTGATCGTCCCGCAGGCGCCCGGCGGCAGCAATGACATCATGGCGCGCTACATCGGCGGCCACCTCACCGAGCGCCTGGGACGCCAGGTCGTCGTCGACAATCGTCCCGGCGCTGAAGGCATGATCGGAACGGAAACGGTCGCGCGCGCGAACCCGGACGGCTACACGATCCTCATGGCTTCGACCGCTTTCACGATGAATCCGGCCGTGGTGAAAAAGCTTCCGTACGATCCCATCAAGGATTTCGACTGGGTCGCGATGCTCGGCAAAGCGCCGGTCGTGATCACCGTAGGCCCGGCCGCGCAGGTGAATTCGTTGCAGGAGCTGCTCGCGCTTGCCCGATCCAAGCCGAACTACATCACGATAGCTTCGGCCGGCGGCTTCATGCACTTCGTGTCGGCGATGTTCCGCAGCCATGCCGGCTTCAAAGGGGAGATCGCGTTGTACAAGGGCGGGGCGCCGGCATTGATCGACGTCATGTCGGGTCAGGCGCACATGGCCGTAGCGACGATACCGACGGCGAATACGCATATCCGTTCGGGCAAGGTGAAGGCACTGGCAGTCGGAGCCCCGAAGCGCGCATCGAGCCTGCCCGACGTGCCCAGCACCGTCGAGGCCGGTCTGCCCAGCTATGAAGCGCAGATCTGGTGGGCGTGGGCCACGACTGCGGGTACGCCGCAGTCCATCCTCCATAAGCTGAACACCGAGATCGCCGCCATACTCGCCATGCCGGAGACCGCGAAGCGGTTCGCGGTCGACAGCGCGGAAGTCGACATCCGCACGCCCGCGGAAATCCGCAGGATGATTCCGGCCGATCTCGCGAAGTGGGAGAAAGTCGCGCGCGATGCGGGCATGGCGAAGCAATGATTACGGCTTTGATTCCGCCAGTTTTTGCTCCAGCCTGAGCTGCGCCGCCCGGGCGCAGCCCTGCATCACCTGGAAGTAGCGCTGCACGGCGCCGGCGCCAAGCTCGTACGGATGAGGGCCGTCGCCGCGGCCCGCGATCATCCGATTTTTGTTGACCGCGGAATCGAATTCCGAGTGATTCGAGAGCAGCACGGTCGCGCCCGTGGCGGCTGCCTGCTTCGCGAAATGCCGCTGTGAATCGATGTAGGTCTGGAAGTTTCTGATGCCCGGATCGGGCCTGTCGTTCACGAAGTTGAACGCGGTGCCGCCGGAATACGCGACGTTCAGGGGTTTACCGCGATCGACCACGGCGAACGTGTACGACAGCGTTCCCGGTGTATGGCCGGGCGTAAGCCAGATCGTGACGGTCGATTCGCCGAGCGTGATCTTCATGCCGTCGGTCGCGACGATGTCGCGCTTCGGCGCCATCGTTTTGTAGCGGTTCGGATATTTCTCGACCAGGTCCCAGTCGGCTCCAGCCATCACCACGCGAGGCCGGTAACGGCTCTGTA
>DASSSG010000588.1:0-2856 GCA_035708545.1 Bryobacteraceae bacterium
GCGTCACCAGCACCATGAACGACCCGCGCCGCATGCAGTTCGGCCTGAAACTGTACTGGTAGCGAATATGAGCCTTACACTCACCCGTCGCGACCTGCTGCGGGCGCTCGTTGCCGCGCCCGCGGTTGCCTCGTTCCCGAGGCTCGCCGCCGCGGCCGAACCGCACCGCGGCAAAGTCAAAATCACACAGGTCAGGGCGATGCAGATTCGCGATATCGCCGGCAACTGCCTGATCAAAGTGGATACCGACGCCGGCCTCGCCGGCTATGGCGAAGCCGGCGTGTCGGGCCCGATGGCTCGCGCACGCATCGCGCAGTTTCGCCAGCATCTGGCGGGGCAGGACCCGCTCGCCATCGAGCGCCACTTCCACAACCTGATCACGCTCATGCATCCCTACATGGCGAATATCCCGACCATCAGCGGCATCGACATGGCGCTCTGGGACCTCGCCGGCAAGATCACGGGCCAGCCGGTGAACGTGCTGCTCGGCGGGCCGTTCCGCGATGCGATTCGTATGTATTCGCACGGCATCGGGATCAGGATGCTCGATCCGGCATCCTGCCGCGACTGGGCCGCGCGCATTAAGGCCGCGCCCGAGGCCTTCACCGCCTTCAAGATCGGCATCGATCCGCTGCTGGGAGTGCCCAGCGCGCGTTACGCCGTGACGCTCGATAGTACCCAGCTCCGCAACGTCGCCCGCGGCTTCAGCAATGTCCGCGAGGCCGTCGGCGACGGCATCGACATCGCCGTTCACTGCCATAACGAGCTGGACACCCCGAGCGCGATTCAGGTCGCTCGCGTCGTTGAACCCATGAATCCGCTGTTCTTCGAGGACCCGCTGCACGTCCCGTTCTCCGAAGGCTGGATGGCGCTGCGCAGGTCCACGCGCATTCCGCTGCTCACCGGTGAGAAGCTCGAGCTCGTGCAGGGCTTCCGTCCGTTCCTCGATCACCAGGCCGCCGACATCATCCACCCCGATCTTGCGTTTGCCGGGGGCTTCACCGGCGCTAAGAAGATCGCCGACTACGCCATGCTGACCCGAACGCCGGTAGCCCTGCATAACGTCGGCAGCCTGGTGCTGTGCTATGCGTCAGCGCACTTCGGCTCCGCAATTCATAACTTCTACCGCAGCGAAAGCGCGCTCGGCCGTCCGGCCCGCCACGTCGAGCAGATGTCCGCGACAAAGCCTCCACAGGTGGCGAACGGCCATCTCAAAGTCCCCGAAGGACCGGGACTCGGTTTCGAACCAAACAACGAGTACCTGCGGTCCGTGCTCATGCCGGACGAGCCGTTCTGGAGCTGAGCGACAGCCGCGGGGCATGCTACGATGCCTCCGATTTCTGAATCGGAGGAGTTTTGAACGCAGCCAATCACTATTTCGAGCGTGTTGTGGCGCTGCTCGAAGGGCTCCGCCGCACGCAGATGCCGAACGTCGAGAAAGCGTCGGAGATCTGCGCGAACAGCATCGCAAACGGCGGGCTCGTTTTTCTGTTTGGCGCCGGCCACTCACGGATGATGTGCGAGGAGATGACGCCGCGCCAGGGCTGCTACGCGGGCTTCTTCGCGCTTGTCGAGCTAGCGCTCTCCAATCACGCTTCCATCGTCGGCGCCAACGGGCTGCGCGCGCCGCTGTACCTCGAGAAATACGAAGGCTACGCCGAGGAGATTCTCAGAAGCTTCCACTTCGGCCCGCACGACGCTTTTATCGTGATCTCGACGAGCGGGATCCGTCCGGTGGTCGTCGAACTGGGCCTCGGCGCGAAACGCCGGGGCATGCCCGTGATCGGCATCCTGTCCGAGCGTCACTGCGCGCAGTCTGCGCCCGCGCACTCGTCGGGCAGGAAGCTGATCGATGTAGCGGATGTCGTCATCGATAACCAGTGCCCGCCTGGCGATTGTGTACTCGAACTGGAAGGTCTCGAATGGCGCACCGGTCCCGCTTCCACCGTAACCGGGGCCATGATCGTTAATATGATTCGGTGTGAGACGGCGGAGCGGCTGCTGAGGCGCGGCTATAAACCCGTGCTGCTGCCAAGCCACCAGTTCGTTGGAGACACGAGCGCAGCCGAACAGCTCGAGCGTTTCTACGAAGCCTACCGGAAGAGTCTGGCGCACCTGTACTCCTGACCTGAATCATGAAGACCGTCAACATCGCCATGCTCGGATCGGGATTCGTAGCCGAGTTCTATCTGCAGGGCCTGGCGAACGTCAACGGGCAGCAGGTGGCGGTGAACTGGTCGCGCTCGGCCGAACGTGCGCGCGTGTTCGCGGCGCGCTGGGGCATTCCCGAAAGCTCGACGGATCTTGACGCGGTGATCGCACGCGACGACATCCAGCTGTTTGTCATCGCCGCTCCCAACGAGGAGCACCTGCCCATCGCGCTGAAACTGGCGCGCGCCAGACGAAACCAGGTCTGCACAAAACCTCTCGGACGGAACCGCGGCGAGGCGAAGCGGATGCTCGAGGCCGCGCGCGCTTCCGGCTGCATGCACGGATACGCGGAGACGGAGGTGTTCGCTCCCGCGGTCGTCAAAGCGCGCGAGACGATCGAAAACGGCGGCATCGGACGCGTGATCTGGGTGCGATCCCGCGAGTCACATTCGGGACCGCACAGTCTGCACTTCTGGGACGTCGAGAAGACCGGAGGCGGCGCGATGAACGATCTCGCCTGCCACTGCATCGAGGCCGCTCGGTATTTTTTCGGTAAGGAAGATCAGGTAGTGGAAGTGATGGCCTGGGGCGGGACGTTCGTGCATCACAAGCGCACCAAGGGCGAGGACAACGCGCTGCTGGTGTTGAAGTTTGAGGGCGGCGGCATCGGGCACTGCGAGCTTTCCTGGACTACGAAGGGCGGGC
>DASSSG010000589.1:0-5853 GCA_035708545.1 Bryobacteraceae bacterium
GTGCCGGCAAGACGGGCGATCTGCTGCGCGTCGATGCTCACGCTGCCTTCGGAACCGAGGAGCGTCACCGCATCGTCGGGCCTGAGTTGCGGCACATCAGTCGCGTCGATGGTTGTTACGTCCATCGACACGGCGCCCAGAATCGGCACGAGCCTTCCGCATGCGACGACTCTGCCGCGGTTGGATAACCGGTGCGGCAAGCCGTCGGCATAGCCGACCGCCAGCACGGCGATCCGCATGGGCCGCGGCGCGCGAAACATGCCGCCGTACCCGATCAGCGCGCCTTCAGCCACATCTTTCACCGTCAGCACCGCCGCTTTCCACGTCATCACCGGAGAGACCACGAGCAGGTTCCGCCCCGCCTCGCCCCGGGGCGGCGACGTATAGCCGTAGATGGCGTGGCCGGGCCGGACGACGTCGCGCCACGTGTGCCGGCGTCCATACGCGATCGCCCCTGTGCTCGCCATGTGCACGTAACGGGGCTTCAGGCCGGCTGCCGCCAGGCCAGAGAGGATCTCATCGAAGCAGCGAACCTGCTCGTCGGTTTGGGTGCTCGTGAAATCGCTGACGGAAGCGAAGTGTGTCATCAGGCCCTCGAAGTCGATGTGGGACGCACCCGCGACAGCAACGGCGATCTCCGGGGCGCCAGCGCAGGTTCCGAGGCGCCCCATGCCGCTGTCGACCTTCAGGTGGTACGCGACACGAGTGCCCTGCTTCTGTGCAAGCGCGTCCAGTTCCCGCACATCATCGAGTGAGTGCAGCACCGGGGTGAGTCCATAGTCGAGCAGCGCCATACGGCCGGCCGGCAGGAAGTCCGCCATCACGAGGATGCGCGCTTTGACGCCCGCATCCCGCAGCGCGGCGCCTTCCTCGACATTGCTGACCGCGAGCCACCGCGCGCCCTCGTTCTCCAGTACGCGCGCTACTTCGATCGCGCCATGCCGATACGCGTCGGCCTTAACGACGGGCATGACCTCTACGGTCCTGCCGACAACCGCGTGGATCGCCCGATAATTGCGCGCGATCTGGCCGCGCGATACCTCCACCCAGCTCCGGTACGGAGAAGAGGCCATGACCTATTATCGGGAGCGCAGCATACCCGACAGCAGCTTTTCGTACGCATCTGTGACGGCATCCCAGCTGTAACGCTGCGCAACTCGCTGCATAGCCGCGCGACCGAGTTCGTTTCGCTCGCCGTTATTCATCAGGAGCACGGCTTCGAGTTTCGCCGTCAGGTCCGGTCCGCTGCGAAATGCGATACCGGCACCCGCGGCGACCTCCGCGTTCTCGGGCGTATCCAGGTACAGCACAACCGCTCCGCGTCCCATGGCTTCGATAAGCGCCGGGTGCGTGCCGCCCACTTCCGTCGCATGGATGTACGCGAAACAGTGCGATTGCAGCTCGCGATAACCTTCGCCGTAGATGGCGTCGGGCAACAGGACGCGCGCATCCTGCGTGTCTCGTACTCGCCGGATGTAATCCTCCGCGTAGGGAGCGTCGCCGACGAGCACGAGTTTCCTGCTGGTGTCCAGCGCCTCGAACGCCTCCCGCACGAGCAGCGCGTTGTTCTCGGGTTCCATCCGGCTGACATACAGAAAATACCCGCCCGGCGCGAGCCCGAGCCTCTCAAGAGCGCCGGTTGATTCGATCCGGCCGACCTCCGCGCCGTAGGGAATGAAGCGCGTGTGCCTGCTGTACCGGTTCTGATAATATTTCGCGATCTGCTCCGCATCGGAAACGGCTTCGGTGGGACACACGGTCGACAGCCGCTCGGACACGAGATACCACCCGCGCGCCAGTGCATTCCACTTCTTCCGCTTTCTTTCGAGGCCGTCGACATTCAGTACTACGGGCATGCCGGCGAGACGCGGCACCCACGTGAAAACAGCATTCGCGGCATTGCAGTAGAGCGCGACGTCGCAGCGGTTCGCAAGCAGATGCAGCGTGCAAAGAAAAGTATGCGCGACCGTGTCAAAGTACTTGTGCCGAATCGTGGGAAAGTAAACGAGTGACACGCCGCGGTACGCCGGTTCCGTGTGCCGTGCCCGCGTGTAGACCCGAACCTGATGCCCGCGCCTGACCAGGCGCGTGGACAGCTCCTCGGCGAAGGTCTCGAAACCGCCGTAGCGCGCGGGAATGCCCCGCGTGCCGACGATCGCGATATGCATTGGCCCGAGCTTTCTCGGGGCCTAGCGCGCGGCTCGCTGGCGCGCGAGCACGCGTGCGGTGGGTTTCGGAGCGGGCCGGCTTATCGGCCGGTACGAAAACCAGCTGGCGATGTAGTCGTCATCGACGCGGCGGCGCCGCATGATCTGTTCCCGTTTCGCGAGCACCCTTTTCCAGTTCCGCGCGACATACCAGAACGCCTTGAGTGACGTGTGCTCGCGGACCGCGCAGCAGCCGAGCACAACGAGATCGCGCGCGGTGATCGACAACCAGTTGCGCCGGTAAAGGTCGGCCGTCATGTTCTTCAGGCGCATGAGAAACCGGTTTTTCACCGAGTGCATGTTGATCACGGGATCGAGCGCGCGCCGATTCCCCGGCAGCACGTTTCGCACGTGGTAGCCGCACGCACGCGGCGTGTAGATGCAGGTCCAGCCGAGCAGCTGCGCCCGCCACGCCACGTCGGCGTCCTCGCGGTAGACGAAGAAGTCGGGATCGAAGAACTCGCCCTCGATCGAAGCATCCTCGATCATTTCGCGCCTGTAGAGCGCGGCGGCCGCAGTGGCGCCGAATACATACTCGTAATTGAGGTAATGCCCGTTATCGGCCTTCTGGCTTCCGCGATCGAGGTGCCGCAGCATCGGCGTGAAGTAGATTCCCGTCGAATCCACGAGAGGATTCTCGGGAATCTCAAATGTCGATTTGATGGTCAGCAGCTTGCCGCACACCGTCCCGATCCGACGGTCGACGCCTCCTGCCTCCACCAGCGCCTGGATGAAGCCGGGCAACAGCAGGACGTCGGGATTCAGCGTCAGGATCCATTCTCCCCGCGCCGCCTCGATCGCCTGATTCTGCGCTGCCGCGAAGCCGATGTTCTCCGGGTTGTACATGATCCGGCAGCGATCTTCGAACTGCTCGAGAATGTCGGTGGTGCCGTCCTGCGTCGAGTTGTTGTCGACGACGATGATCTCTTTCGGTGCGAACTTCTGTGCGATGACCGATTCGAGGCAGCGCCGGATGAAACGCGCGCTGTTATAGGTCACGATCGTGACAGATACGACGGGACTGTTATAAGCCATCTGGCCGACGGTTCACCTTCGTTTGTTTTCTCTGCGACCGCGCTCGCTTCCCTTCGATCAACCCGCAGCACTGGCTCTGCGCACCTGCTGGCGCACTGTCCGAGCCGACACAGTATCGGATCGGCGCCGCAAAAGACACCCACCCGCAAGCTGAAAAACCTTGCTGTACACTACGACCGGTTCCAGGCTGCGGCGCAGTAACAGCGCCGCCACAGTCCGGGGGAGGCACGCCGCCATGACTGCCAGGCAAACCAAAGACCGGGACGCAGTCGAAAAGTGCCTGACCGCGTATTTCAGAAGGCTACCATACCAGAACAACTGTTGGGCTTCCCACGATATGGCCGATGCCGAGTGGCCACCGATGTGCCGAGCCACTGCCGCGGGTTCGTAGGCGATCGTCCAGCCGCTGTCCCCCAGCCGCTTGCAGAAATCGACATCCTCGAACCAGATTGGGTGGAAATCCTCATCAAAACCGCCCAGCGCCGCCCACGCCGCGCGCCGAATGAGCAGGAACGCGGCAGCAGGCTGTTGCACCTCGCCGACCAGCGCTGGCCGACGATAGCGCCGGTTCACGGGATTCCACGGTAGTGCGCGGTTGAGCCCCAGGGCTTCGAATGCCAGCGTGGCCGCTGTGGGCAGACGCCGCAGGTGGAATTTGCTCTGGTCCTGCCCGTTGGGGCCGATGAGCCGGCCAGTAACCGCTCCGGCGGTTTCGTCCTGCTCGAGCCTGCGCACCAGGGCCTCGAGACCGCCCGCAAGCTCGGCGTCCGGATTCAGGAGCAGGATATATGGCGTGTCGAGAGCCGCCACACCCTGATTGACCGCGGCCGCGAATCCGCGGTTTTCCTCGTTGCAGATCGTCACGACGGAAGGAAAGTAGCGGATGTTCTTCCGGGTCTCGTCGCTCGAAGCATTGTCCACCACAACCACGCGCAGGTCCGGAATGCGGGTACACGAGTCAAGGCAGCGCCCGATGACTTCGGCCGAATTGTACGTGACAACAACTACCCCGATCATGCCTGCTTCAGTGCGAAGTACACGCGCCAGTACAGATCGAACCCGCACCGGCGCTGCAGATCGAGCAGTTCACGCTCGCTCTCGCGGATGAGATTTCGCACCGCCCCGTCTGGCGCCTCTTCATAACGCCGGCAGTCGCGTAAACCTTCGAGTTTGCCGGCGAGCCACGCTCCGGGATGCCCGTGCCGCAAGGCCACGAGCCCCCAAAGACACTGCCCCAGTGCAATCGCCCACCCACATTCGCGCCGAAGCCGCGGCGCGTAGTGTTTGGCCACCAGCAGGACCTGATTCCGCGCGATTTGTCTGACCTTTCGCGGGCTCCACCGGCCCAGCGTGGCACTCCCTCTATGGTAAGCGACGGCAGCCGGCACGTAGATCCCGCTGTATCCCTTCGACCCGCAGCGGAGCCCAAAATCTACATCCTCGAGGTAGGAGCCGAAATTTTCATCGAGGTTGCCAACGCGATCGAACAACTCACGGTGAAATAAAGCCGCCGTCATCGGCGCGAGGCCCAGCTTTCGCCCCTCGTTCCAAACAGGCGCGTCCGGCCGGCCCGAACCCGCGCGCCACGCACAGCCACTGGTTGCGAGCAGATCGAAGGCACCGTCTATCAGGCCGGGTTGGGCGGCGCACAAGACCTTTCCGCTGGCAAACCAGGCCGCCGTGGACGTCATGGCCTCGACCAGCGTCTCCAGCCACGCTCGGTGGAGTTCCACGTCGTTGTTGATCAATGCGACCAGGCGCGTGGATGCCACTTCGATTCCCCGGTTCACGGCATACGCGAAGCCGTAATTACGATCGAGCCGGAGAACCCGGGCGCCACCACGCTCCGCCGCTTCGGGTGATCCATCCGTAGAGCCGTTGTCGACCATCAGCACGTCGTCGAACCGCCGGGTCTGGGAGGCGATGCTGGCCAGCAGCGGCTCGAGCAGCGCGCGAGCGTTCCAGTTGGGAATGATTGCGGTGACGCTCACGTCTCAGGCGAAGCGCTTCCGGACCAGCCACCACAGGTTGTGCAGTCCGTCGCGCCAGGGATTCAGCTTGATTTCGCCAAGGCGCGAGGAGTACTGAATCGATATCTCTTCGAACCGGATTCGCGGGTTCTTGAGGGCCTCGATCTTGATTTCTTCGCTGAACGCCATGCCATCAGAGATCAGCCGCATCTCGGAAAGAATGCTGCGGCGGAATACCCACATGCCCGACTGCGAATCGCGCACCCAGCGGAAATACACGACCGACATCGCAAGCGAGAGCAGCAGGTTGCCGAACCAGTGTTTCAGGCTCATGGCGCGCCGGTCGCGAACGGGGAAGCGCGAGGCGTTCAGAAAATCCACTTCAAGATGGCGGAAGGCCTCGAGCAGATAGGAAATCGCGTCCGGCGGATAGCTGTGGTCGCCGTCGAGCGTCACGATGATGTCGCCGGTCGCGCAGGAAAAACCGCGCTTGTAAGCGCGGCCATAGCCTCTCACGTGCTCGCGAATGACCTCCGCACCCCAGCGCTTCGCGACCTCGGCTGTGCGATCCGTGGACCCATTGTCGACGACGATGACCTGATCTACGAGCGGAGGCATGCGGCTGAGAACCTGCTCGATGC
>DASSSG010000590.1:0-2230 GCA_035708545.1 Bryobacteraceae bacterium
ACGGACGCCGTAGACTTCGGATTCAGCCTGGGCACAAAATATTCGCTCGGTTACCTGTGCACCGGTGGGCCGCAACCGCAGCCGCTCAACGGAACGCGAGTGAGAATGCCGTATCTGCTGATCAATCGGCTCAATGATTCGGCCGAGGTCTTCGCTGAGGAAAGCACCCAGCTCTACCGCATCGGCGCCTATGCCCTGCCGCCGTCCACAGACTCGGCGCGGGCCTGCATCTCGGTCAATGCAGAGGAGCAGGTCTGGGCGACGGCGCTGCCCGCGGCGTGCGCCACGAATCTGGTCGCACCGTCAGTCCGCGCTTACATGTGTGGCGTAGCCTCGCGGTTCGACACGGCGATTCCGGGCGGCTGCGCACTGATCCCCGAAGCGGAGACCGTAGCATCACTGGCACCGGCGGATACCGATATCGATCAGACCGACGACTATTCGACATACTCCGGATCGGGCCGGCGATTAATCACTGTGGCCGTCGTACAGACGCTGGCCGCCACCGGCACGATGACCGTTATCGGCTTCCGCCAGTTTCTGATCGAGCCCGACCTCGGGTCGACGAACGTGAACACCAACGACGCGAACGGGCGCTTTGGGGCACTGTACGTCGGCAGCGTCGCGCCCGTACGCCAGGGCCGGTTCGACGGCTGCCGGCAGGCGGCGGGCCCCGGAAAGGTGGTGCTGCACCAATGAAGTACGAACGCGGTGGCGCCCTGCTTGAAACCGCGCTTTTCACGCCTTTCCTGATCCTGCTGCTGGTCGGCATGACGGAGCTGGGCCGCATCACCTACACCCACTACACGCTGCAAAAGATGATGTACACGCTCGCGCGGTTTCTCGGCACGCAGCAGGGCGTCAACTTCTGTTCGGCCGATGATGCAACGATCGCAGCGGCCAAGAACTATGCGCTGACGGGCTCGCTCGAAACCGGCGCGCCGCCGATCCTGACGAATCTGACGGCGGACATGATCCAGGTGCGGATCGAGCGTTACAACCCACAGACGGCGGAGCTTGCGGAATGTGAATGCGCGGCATCGCTGATCGGTTGCGACACCGGCGGCGGCGCACGCGCGCCCGACTTCATCGTGGTTTCTCTGCCCGATGGTTATTCAGTCACTCCGGCGATCCCGTATCTGAACTCGCAGGTGATCGCGCTGCGGCCTGTCGTGAGGGTGCCCTATGGCGGAACGTAAGCACCAGTCAGGCCAGGCCACACTCGAATACGTCATCACGCTCGCCGGCGTGGTTCTGCCCCTCACCTTCGCTATCATCTTCACCGGCGAACTGCTCTGGGTCTGGCACAGCGCCGTCGATTTCACGCGCGACGGCGCACGTTACGCTGCCACTCACTGCTGGCAGCCCGGAGGCGAGAATGTCGCCGCCTACATGCGAACCAACGTGCCTCTGATGGTCGACATGGATCAGTTTCGCGGCGGACAGGCAGAGATTGCCGTCGACTACTTCCGGCGAAACGCCGAGACCGGTCAACTCGAATCGTTCGCCTGCGAAGGCGGCGAGTGCAGCACTGACTGCATCCCCGACACGGTGACTGTCCGCATCCGCAACTATGATTTCCGCGGCTTCTTCAACTACCTCGGTCTGCCGCCGCTGCGGATGCCCGAGTTTCAGACCGGATTGCCCATGGAAGGGGCAGGCTGCGATCCCGAACAGGGCTCGTGCCTGCCATAGGTAAGCCTCATGTCGATGTCGCTGCTCGTGGCCTCCAGCGATGAACAGTTTCGCGAGCTGATCCGCGAAAACCTGCTGAATCAGCCGAACGCGCGGCTGGTGTCGGAGTATCCGGAGGTGGCTTCAAACCTCTACATCCGCGTTCTGCACGATCTCGAGCGGCACCCCGAGGCCGCGCTGATTGTCGATCTCTCGAGCGCCGATCCCGACGACGCACTCAAAGCGGTGGAACGCGTGCGCCAGGCCGCGCCCGACACGTACATCATCGCAGCATCTTTCAGCGCCGACGGCGAGCACGTCATCGCCGCCGTGCGCGCCGGCTCGAACGATTTCCTGCAACTGCCGATGCGCCGCTCCGATTTCCGCGACGCGATGGCACGGCTGGAGCGTGCGCCCCGTCGCACCAACGGCGCCGGCTCGCGCATCGGCCGCATCTACGCTTTTGTCGGTACAAAAGGAGGCGCTGGCACCACAACGCTCGCGGTCAACTTTGCCTCGGTTCTGGCGCAGCGCAAACACCAGACAGTGCTGCTCG
>DASSSG010000591.1:0-3158 GCA_035708545.1 Bryobacteraceae bacterium
GTCGGCGGTGAAGCCGGGTTCTCTTTCCTCGAGTTGCCGGGCGGCCGGCTTTGCGTCGGAGGACGCAGGCAGGTCCTTGTGTATGACGGCCGAAGATGGACCAGCATCGCTCAGGGTGTGGATCGCGTGCGATCGATGGTCCGCAGCAGAAATGGCGAACTCTGGATTGCGTCGGGATCGGGAATCGATCGTTACCGCGACGGTGTCCGGATACGCAACATCTCCGATGACCAATTGCCCGCGACCGCAGCGCTCGCCGTTTACGAGGACTCGCGCGGGCGGATCTGGGCGGGTACGGTGGCGGGCCTGAGTCTTCTCGACCCGAATGTCGATCGTTTGCCGCCGCGGACCTCGGTGTCGGAAGAGAGCAATTTTCGCGAGGGTCCGCCGGACGGCAGCTTCCGTCTGATCTTTTCGGGAATCGACAAATGGAAGTACACGCCCGCGTCGCGGCTTCTGTTCAGCTACCGGCTGGATGGCGGGTCATGGACGGAGTTCAGCGACCGCTCCTGGGCTGTGCTGTCGAGACTGCCCGGGGGCGCGCATTCCGTCGAGGTGCGCTCGCTCGACCGCTATGGAAACGTCGAGCCTGCGCCCGTATCTTTCCGCTTCCATGTCGCTCTTGCCTGGTATCGCCAGCCTGCGTTCCTGCTGGTAGCGGGGTCGGCGCTCACGATCATCATCGTGCTTCTGTTCCGCGCCGCGAAGCACTACCGCGATCGCGCGCGGCTGGTCGAGCAGCTCACAGCCGCAAAAGACGTGGCCGAACGGGCAAGCCAGCTCAAGACGCAGTTCGTGGCGAACATGAGCCATGAGATTCGGACGCCCATGAATGGCGTGATCGGAATGGTCGACCTCGCCCTCGATACTAATCTCTCCGACGAGCAGAAGGAATATCTCAAAGCGGCTCGTTGCTCTGCTGACGCACTGCTGAAACTGATCAACGATATTCTGGACTTCTCGAAAATCGAGGCGGGCCGTCTCGAGATCCACACGACCGAGTTCCGTGTATCGGAGCTGATCCGCGATACGGTTCGCCTGCTCGCGGTCGGAGCGCGCCAGAAGAAGGTGCGGCTTGCCGGGACGCAGGCGGCCGATGTGCCGGACGTCGTCATCGGCGATTCGCTGCGCATCCGCCAGATTCTGATCAACCTTGTCGGAAACGCCGTGAAGTTCACCCACGCGGGCCACGTGAACCTTTGCGTTTCGGTCAGCGGACGAACGGACGCAGCATGTACGCTCGCTTTTCGCGTGGAAGACACGGGAATCGGCATGACGCGGGAACAGCTCGGCTCGATATTCGAGCCGTTCACGCAGGCGGATGGGTCCATCACTCGCAGGTACGGCGGAACCGGATTAGGCCTCGCGATCAGCAAACAGCTCGCCGCCATGATGGGCGGCACCATCGCGGTGGAGAGCGAGTTCGGCGCAGGCAGTGTGTTCACTTTCGAGTTGCCGGTTCGGCTGGCGGAGACTTCTGCCGAGCATGCGGAATCGCCGGTCAAAGATGCGAACTCGGCTGACAGCCAGGCACGGGTTCTCGACTCGTTGAGTGTCGAACGCCGGGACGACGGTCTCGACGCAGACCAGGTCCAGCCGGTTTCGCGCAACGATTTGAAGAGCCTGTTGGAGGAAGTGGGCTCTGGCTCTGCTGATCCGGCGGGCACGTTGTTGGCACCTGCGGCGTGTGGAACCGGCATCGAGCCTGAAGTTCACCCGGATCCTGCCGCTCTTCACATCCTGGTCGCGGAAGACAACTCCGTCAACCGCAAGCTGCTCGTCACCCTGCTCAACAGACAGGGCTACCGCGTCACTGTGGCCGTGGACGGGCGTGATGCGCTGGAGCAGTTTGCGCGACACGCGTTTGATCTGATCATTCTCGACGTCCAGATGCCGAAACTGAGCGGGTTCGAAGTTGTCGCCGAGATCCGCCGCCGTGAGGTCCCGGCGGGCAAACATACGCCGGTGATCGCGCTGACCGCTCATGCGATGGCGGGTGACCGAGAGCGATGCCTGCAAGCCGGTATGGACGACTACGTAACCAAGCCGGTCAGCCGCGCGAAGATACTCGAGGCGATTCGATGTCTGGTTCCGCCGCACGCCGCAGCGGGCCCGGAGCCGTCCGTTTTCCCGTCCGCGATTACCGGCGACTGAGATGTGGGCGGCAGCCGCGGAAACGGAACGCACCTCCGGCACTGCCCGGAGCGAGCGGGACGCTGTTTTTCAAAGAGCAGGTGAAGGATCCGCCCGTCGGAGCTCCTTCGGCTGCGAATCGCGCAGCTCGAACTTCGGTTGCGCCCGCCGATTCAACGGCGTTGCGGTGGTGCAGAACAAACCCGATTGGCAGGCGCGGGCGGCGCGACGGGTTCTGGCGCCGGGCTGGCGTCGCGGGCGCGCATCGCGACGACGGCTTCGAGTTCGGCTTTACGCTGTTCTTCGGCGCGGCGGAGCGCGATGACGCGATCGACCTCGGCGGTTGCCTTCTCGAGGCCGCGCTGGGCGGAGGCGACATAGCGCATCATCAGGCGCATGCGCTTCTGCAGCGCCTCGTCGAGGAAGACACGGGCGAGCGCGCATTCGACGGTGATGGCGGGGTCGGCCTTGCGCTGATCGGCGATGACGACCTCGAGAAACGACGATTCCATCGTGCGCGCTGTGCGGTAGCGCCACCTGGCTTCCGCGAGTTCCTCGACGAGCGCGTATTCGTGGGCTGTGGCCGGTCTGTAGTGCTCGAGCAGCGCTTCCCGAAGCTGGTTGAAGAGGGGCTTTTCGTCATCAGAGAGGAAGAACTTCTTCGCGGCGAGGCCGTGAACGATTGCGTTGCGGCTGACCGCGAGTTTGCCTGCGTCGGTGCGGGGGCCGGTCGAGAGTTGGGCGTTTTGCTGATTGGCGATGATCTGTGCGGCGGAAGCCATGTTGATTTCTCCTTTGTGGTGTGTTCCGTCAACGAAAAAGCCGGTGACGGAGGCCCGGGATCGGGTCGTCCATCACCGGCTTGCCGGTGAGCGTACGTCGCGATTGAAAAGTAGCGTGTCGAGGCAGAAGAGCAGAATGCCGAGGACGGACGATGCGGATGCATCGGTGTGGGAAGTGCCGACAAATGTGGGAGTTGCAGAAATTTATTAAAATTTCTTCAGATTTGTGACTCGGCGTCTGGC
>DASSSG010000592.1:0-4894 GCA_035708545.1 Bryobacteraceae bacterium
GAAGCGCAAACAGCGCACCACCGTCACGGTCTTTCAGGCATCGTCCGTCGAGCTGACGAAGAGGGCGAGCAGCAATTCTCTGCGCATCGAGGTGCGCAGTGGCGAGGAATTCCTCGGCACGCTGTATATGGGTCGCGGCAGTGTCCAGTGGTGGCCGAACGGGAATAAGACCAACGATTTCAGGATGTCCTGGAAGCGCTTCGCCAGATTGCTGGAAACCGAAATGGCCGGCAAGTAAGTCATGATTGCGCGGCCCGTTCGAGTTCGGCAATCTCGAGTTTCTTCATCTGAAGCATGGCCTGCATCGCTTTGGGATGTTTGAGGAGGTCAGGCAGGCGCGTGGGCACGATCTGCCAGGAAAGGCCGAACTTGTCTTTGAGCCACCCGCACTGACCCTCGCTGCCGCCGGCGGAAAGCTTCGACCAGTATTCATCCACCTCCTGCTGTGAGTCGCAGCGCACCACGAACGAGACCGCTTCAGTGAAGCGGTACATCGGACCGCCGTCAATCGCCGTGAATTTCTGGCCGTCGAGTTCGAAGGCGATAGTAAGAATCCTGCCTCTCGGCCCGCGGCTGTCAGGCAATTGATCGAGACGGCGCGAGTTCCTGAATACGCTGAGATAGAAGTTGACAGCTTCTTCGGCGTTCGAGTCAAACCACAGAAACGGCGTAATGCGCGGAAAGTCTTCGAGAGCACTCATAATTCACCTCTGGTTGATATCGTGTCAGTCCGGTAAGGGTCGCTTCAGTCGTAAGCAAGCGCCTCCATTACGTCCCCTCGTGCAGCGCGTACCGCCCGCGCCGGAGACGCGATTGCTGCCGCTGCCAGAAGCACAACCGCCGAGCTCGCCGCGGAAACAGCGTCCGGCATCTCCATATTGTGTTGTGGAAACAGCTGCTCGCCACGTTCGGCCAGTGCATATCCGCCGGTGCCACCTCCCAGGCTGCCCCGACTCCGTCCAACACCGCGCGGTGCGGCCGAGATCCTGTTCCAGCCGCTTCCGAACTCGCGGATTCGGCCGCTGAGACCAAACCCAGCCGCACTGGCCACGCCGGCGACCGCGATCGCCATACCGCCGCGAATCCGCCAAGCGCCTGTGTGTCGAACGGCAAGCGCCTCAATCGACATCGCCGGCAGGTTTCTTATAGCGCCGGCTGGTGTGAGGGCAGGCGCTGGATCTCGACGAGCGGCCGCACCTCGATTTTGGTAAGCGGCGAGCGGCCTGTAAAACCGCTGGCAATCTCGATCGCCTCGTCGAGATCTTTCGCTGCGATCAGGGTGTAACCTCCGAGCTGCTCGCGCGTTTCCGCGAACGGGCCGTCTGTCACGACACGTTTGCCGTCCCGCGAACTGACTGTCGCTGCCGTCGAAGTCGGCTGCAGCGGAGCGCCGCCGAGGAACTTGCCGCTCTCGATGAGCCGGTGTACGTGCGGCTCGCAGTCAGCCATGAGTCGCTGCTGCTCGGCTTCCCCGAGTGCCGCCCAGCGCTTCTCATCGAGATAAGTCAACAGCATGTATTTCATATGAAGCCCTCGCGTGATGAAAAGATCGGTGATCCCGGATTCCACTGGTGCTCCGTGCAAAGCACTGATGCGCAGCCGTCCCCGCGAACGGATGCGATCATGCGCTTCCCGCAGTGCGCCGCGCCGGAGCATTCCCGGGCAGGCCCGCAACCTCCATCACGGGACGGATTTCGACGGTGCCGGTGCGAGCCCCGGGGATGCGAGCCGCGATCGCGATGGCCTCGTCGATGTCTTTCGCCTCCACCAGGAAATAGCCGCCGAGTTGCTCGCGTGTCTCGGCGAACGCGCCATCGGTCACCAACCGCCTGCCCTCGCGGACCCGAACGCTGGTCGCTGTGGACGTCGGGTACAGCGGAGCGGCCGCCAGGTACTGCCGCTTTGCATCGAGATCGCGAGCGAGCTGCGCCGATTCCTGATAACAGTGCTCGCGCTCGGCGTCCGTGAGCGCCTGCTCGTCCATGTAAATCAACAGCATGTATTTCATGTGTGTGCGTCTCCATTGCTGAGTCGAACCACCGGTGTCCGGATCGACATCGGTGGACCGCTTTTTCTGTTTCTTTATGATCTCTGTATGCACGCTGCTGGCGACCGGGTCATCGAAGAGCTCTACCACTCCGATTGGGGCCGCATCGTAGCCGTCCTGATCCGATATTTCAATGACTTCGAATTGGCGGAAGATGCTGCACAGGAAGCCTTTGCGGCCGCGGTTGACCAGTGGCGTCGGGATGGTGTTCCGGACAGCCCGCGCGCCTGGATCATCCAGACGGCGCGGCACAAGGCCATCGATCGGCTGAGACGGCAGTCGCGTTTCACGCAGTCATTTGAATCGATCGCTGAGTCTGCTTCCCTTCCGATCGCCCATCCGGAATACGACCACGCCGAGATTCCCGATGAGCGGCTCAGGCTGATCTTTACATGTTGTCATCCGGCCCTTGCGCTCGAGGCTCAGGTTGCGCTCACGCTGAGAACGCTCGGAGGACTCGAAACGGACGAAATCGCCCGAGCGTTTCTGGTTGCCCCGGTCACGATGGCACAGCGGCTCGTCCGGGCCAAGCGCAAGATTCGGGATGCGGGTATTCCGTACGAAGTACCCGGGCCGAGCGAGATGCCGGAGCGGCTCGAGGCAGTCCTGAGCGTGATTTATCTGGTTTTCAACGAAGGTTATGCCGCCACTCGCGGAGCGGAGCTCGTCAGGACGGATCTTTGTACCGAAGCGATACGGCTGGCGCGGCTCATCCGAACGTTGGTGACGCCGCCCCCGCCCGAAGTCACCGGACTGTTGGCGCTTATGCTCCTGCACGATGCCCGCCGCCCTGCGCGGCTCGATGCCGCCGGCGATATCGTCCTTCTGGAGCAGCAGGATCGCAGGCTGTGGAACAGAGACCAGATCGAGGAAGCGCTGCCGCTGGTGGACCAGGCGCTCCAGGCTGGCCCGCGGCCGTATGCCGTACAGGCGGCAATCGCGGCCGTGCACTGCCGGGCGCCGCGCGCCGAAGACACTGACTGGGAGCAAATCCTGAGACTCTACGATCTTCTCGAGCGGCTGCAGCCGTCGCCGGTCGTGTCGCTGAACCGTGCTGTTGCCGTGGGCATGGTGCATGGCCCTGCCGCCGCGCTCAGCCTGATGGACGCGCTCGTCGCGGCCGGCGACCTTGGCGGCTATCATCTGCTGCATGCCGCGCGCGCGGACATGTTGCGCCGTCTCGGATTGGCGAGCGAGGCTGCAGGAAGTTACATCCAGGCGCTGGCGCTCGCCACTAACGACAGCGAGCGCAGGTTCCTCGAGCGCCGTTTGCGCGAACTCGGTGCGGCACAGGCTGATTGAGAGCCCCGCGATGGGTGGCAGGCTGAGCTGGAAGCTCGGAAAATCCGGGACGCTCCTGAGACAGCGCATCGCCGAAGAATCGGCGGTGCCCGCATGGAGTCAGGACCCGCACGCACGGTTCTGTTGCCGCGAACGAGCCGGGCAGCCCGCCCGCAACGGGCCGAATATGGCATCAGAGTGTCTCGCTGTGACTTAAACCATATCTTTGCCGTGAATAAACCATAACCTTGCCGTGACGGTGCCGCTAAGCCCTTGATTCCCGGTAACTGGCTGAACGGGCGCTGCGAGTTCCTAAAGCATAACCTTGCCGGGAGTTCACGATCGCCGAGGAGACTGGATGGCAACCCCGGCCGTTACCAGCCTCTACGGATTTCAACAAAACATCTGGGGGCTACTTTGTTCTTGCCGCCGCCGATGTATGTGTGCTAATATGCACCGATACACATGGCTAAAACGGAGACCCCGGAACAAGTCAAGCGCTGGTTCCAGGCGGCAGTTGGGGACTTCTGGCCGGTGGCGATCGGCTCGATTTCGCTGCGGAAGAGTCCCTGTATTCGCCCCCATTGCAAGCTTTGCGAGTCCGGACAAGGGCATTCCAGCTACGCTCTCTACGGACGGAGTGGGAAACGACGCTTCTCGATTTACGTTCCGGATGAGTTGGCTGAAGACGTCGAGAAGGCCATCCAGAATGGCCGCGACCTTCAGAAGCTCATGACTGAAGCCGGTCGGAGGTACACGTTGGCGCTGAAGAACGAACGGCGCGTGCGAAGCGCGCGGTAGCAGCACTCTAACGCCCGGAGGTGCGGGTTGCTCAACGAAGCTGAGTTTCTCCTCTGGTGTAAGCACCTGGCGCTGACCGAGCAGGCACAGGCAGCGGTTGCCGAAATACGTTCACGGAATCCCACGCGTCGTGTCGGTGGCGGCCGTAATAACGTGCCAGGGCGATATCCGAGCCGAAAGATGGGCGTGACGATCCAGTTCGAGAGCCACCGGGTCGAGTTGCCATTCGTTTACGAGTACGAGCACGACGAGGCGGTCCTGGAGTATTATGACCAGCCGCCGTCGATTCCCCTTGCCTATCAGGCCGCAAACGGCAGATCCCTTTCGGTGATGCACACGCCCGACTACTTCGTCATTCGTCAGGATTCGGCGGGCTGGGAGGAATGCAAGGCATCCGAAGAGCTCGAAAGGCTGACGCTTAAGAGCCCAAACCGCTACCGCCGGAATCCCGAGGGCCGGTGGTGTTGTCCGCCCGGAGAGGCGCACGCCTTGAGGACGGGAGTCTATTATCGGGTACGAAGCTCAGAGGAGATCAACTGGATCCAACAGCGAAACCTCCAGTTCTTGGAGGACTATCTCCGATTCGATTGCGCCAGCATCGCAGGATTTGCAGATGAATCCATCAAAGCCGCAGTGCGGGCCGAACCAGGAATTGCGTTGAGCGATCTGTTCGAGCGGGCCAAAGACGTGGCGAAGCGCGATGACGTTTATCTGTTGATTGCGTCCGGCGAGATTTATGTGGACCTCGCCGCGGCCGCGATCATA
>DASSSG010000593.1:0-2507 GCA_035708545.1 Bryobacteraceae bacterium
CCAGCTACGTGAACGACCTTGCCGAACGGACGGCTCGGGGCGACGTAGACTTCGCGACCCTGGGCTCACTGCCGGACCAGGAGATCATCCGAGTATTGACGGCAGTCAAAGGCGTTGGGATCTGGACCGTGCAGATGTATCTGATATTTGCGCTGC
Source organism: Bryobacteraceae bacterium (assembly GCA_035708545.1). GTDB lineage: Bacteria > Acidobacteriota > Terriglobia > Bryobacterales > Bryobacteraceae > DASSSG01. The sequence continues at coordinate 157 of DASSSG010000593.1, forward strand.
AACGCCCGGATGTCCTGCCCGTCGCGGATCTCGGAATTCGCGTCGCGATCAGAAAGGCATACCGCACGCGCGGTCTGCCGAAGCCGCACAGAATCGAGCAGATCGCGCGCAGGTGGCACCCGTACTGTTCGGTCGCGAGCTGGTATCTGTGGCGCAGCCTCGAGTTGCCCGATGCCTGACGGCCTCGCCGGCCGGATTGTGCTGGTGACCGGTGCGGCCAAACGCATCGGACGTGGCATTGCGTTACGGCTGGCGCGCGAGGGAGCTCGGGTCGCGATTCACTACAACAGCTCCGAAACGGAAGCGCGGAAGACCGCGCAGGAGTGCGGCGGAGCCGAACTGTTTCGCGCGAATCTCGAGCGCGTGCCCGACATCGAGCGCATGTTCGCGGACGTTCGAGACCGGCTCGGCGGCCTCGATGGAGTGGTGAACAACGCGGCGCGCTTGACGCGTTTCGATCCGCTCGACATCACCGAGGCCGACTGGGATTTCATACACTCGGTGAACCTCAGGGCGACATTCTTTTGTTGCCAGCAGGCGGCGCGTCTCATGCGGGGGCGGCGAGGCGGGCGGATTGTCAATATCAGCTCCCTCGGCGGATTGCGGCCATGGGCCGAGCACGCGCATTACTGCGCCTCAAAAGCCGGCGTCATCATGCTGACCCGGGCACTGGCCAAAGCATGGGCTCCCGACATCACCGTCAACTCGGTCGCGCCGGGCGTGATCCCCTTCGGCGACATGGATGATCGCGCGGAGGCCATGGTTCGCGCCACGCCAGCCATGAGGCCGGGAACCGCGGAGGAGATCGCGGACGCAGTCGTCTTCTTCCTGACGACGAACTCCTTCATCACCGGCGAGGTGATCGCGGTCGATGGAGGCTTGCGGCTGCGATGAGAGTGCTCGGTTATGATGCGAGAGTTCCCCGCACGCTCCTCGCGAACGAATGGGATGCGGCCCGGCGCCAGCAATTTCTGCTGCGCCCCGACGCCGCTGTACCGCTGTCCGTGGACACGATGGTCTGGCCCTCGCTCATCATCCGCGGCGGGAGTCTGCCCGAGGTTGTCGAGCCGAACTATGAAACGTCGCTGGCTGCACGCCCGGAGGAGGTCCGCGCCGCGGTTCGCGGTCGCAAGGCCGAGATCGTCGCCATCACCGAAGGCGACGACCCGCTGCCCGGCGAGGAATGGGTACTGCTGGGCTGGGACATCGCCGACGGCTACACTCTCAGCGGCATTTCCAACTGCGGCGTATCGCCTGAGGAATGGCGCCCGATTCGGCAGCGGTGGGCGAGTGAGGTCAACGACAACAACCTGTTCAGCGACTATGGAGCGGCCGACGAATGCCGGAACGACATTGACCAGCTGGTACCCGAGCATGCTCCGTTTGCCGTATATGGACTCTGGGTGTGGGAACCCTGAAGATTTTTGCATCCAAAACGGTTGCTTCACATCCGATATGCCACATGTGGGTCGATTTGCAGACAACGCGTTGAGCATATTCCAAACCGCTGAGTCTGTGATGGAGGGGAATCCTGACCCCATGGACCTGACCATTCTTGTCGGGGCCGAAGGCGGCATTCGGATGATTTCGAACTCCGACTGGCCGCTCGAAAACCTTCGGTGCTGGCACGGCGCCGAAATGGTCTATCGGGTTCGCCGGCAGGGCAGCGCCGTCCGTCTGGAGGGGAGGGCAGGTTCTCGCACTTGTCTGTTCGAGAGCCGCACGCTCGATGGAGCCGCCTTTGGCTCCTCGGTCGGACCGAGTGATTGCTTGCCGGCGATCAGACCCGATATCTTGCTTCGCCCGCCTCTTCCGCCCATCTATGACTTAACTCCGCGCGGCCTCGGCGCAGGCCGTGGATGTGCGGTATCTTCTTAGGCCTGGCCAGTCAGCGTCGGCCTCCCATCATGAGAATCGCGATCTGTATCTTCGTCTGCGCTGTGGCTGCGCGTGCGCAGACAACGCCACCCGGACGGAATACTTACGACATGCGATGCGCAGCCTGCCACGGGGGCGATGGCAACGGCGGCGAGCGCGCCCTGGGCATCGTCACTCGCATGAGCGCGTTTACCGATGCTCGGCTCTCGATGCTGGTCCGGCAAGGTCTGCCGGCTGCCGGCATGCCAGGCTACAACCTGCCCGACAACGAAATGCGCGAGCTGATCGCGTTCCTGCGCACGCTGAGGCCGCGCCGGTCAGCGCCGGTCGTGCGAGCGACAGTCCAAACCACCGACGGCCGCACGCTCGCTGGTGTCGTGCTCAACCAAAGCGCGTCTGAAATGCAGTTGCGCGCGGCCGACGACCGCATCCACCTGCTGCGGCGCTCGGGAGAGCGCTACCGCTCGGTCACG
>DASSSG010000594.1:0-11135 GCA_035708545.1 Bryobacteraceae bacterium
CGCGCGATGCCGAGGCGATGATCAACGCCCGCATCGCGCAAATCGATCATCTGATCTCGCTGCAGCTCAACGAGATCATGCATCACCCGAAATTCCAGCAGCTCGAAGCGACCTGGCGCGGGCTGCGCTACCTGCTGGATCGCAGCGAGACGGGCGTGATGCTGAAGATCAAGGTCCTCAACGCCTCCAAAAAAGAGCTGCTTCGCGATCTGCAGCGCGCCGCCGAGTTCGACCAGAGCGCAACCTTCAAGAAGATTTACGAGGAAGAGTACGGCGTCTTCGGAGGGGCTCCGTACGCGGCGCTCGTCGGCGACTATCATTTCACCAACCATCCCGAGGACATGGAACTGCTGGACCGGATGTCGCACGTGGCGGCATCGGCGCACGCACCGTTTCTGACCGGCGCCGATCCGGCACTGTTCCAGCTCGACAGCTTCACCAGGCTCGACCAGCCGCGGGACCTCGCGAAGATCTTCGACACGACCGAATACGTCAAATGGAAGAGCTTCCGCGAGAGCGAGGATTCACGATACGTTGGCCTTTGCCTGCCGCATATTCTCATGCGCGAGCCCTACGGCAGGGAAACGCGCACCATCGAAGAGTTCGATTACGAGGAGCGCGTGGATGGCAGCGACCACTCGAAGTACCTGTGGGGCAACGCGGCCTATTCGCTTGCGGCGCGGCTGACGGACGCCTTCGCCAAATACGGCTGGTGCGCGGCGATTCGCGGCGTCGAAGGCGGCGGCCTCGTGGAGGGGCTGGCCACGCACAATTACAGGACCAACGAAGGCGACACCGTGCTCAAGTGCCCCACCGAGGTGCAGATCACGGACCGGCGCGAAAAGGAACTTGCCGATCTCGGATTCATTCCGCTCGTGCACTGCAAGAATACCGATTACGCGGCGTTTTTCAGCGTGCAGTCGGCGCAGAAGCCCCGAATCTACGACAAAGATTCGGCGAACGCGAACGCGCGGCTCTCGACGCAACTGCCGTATATTTTCGCCGTATCCCGGTTCGCGCATTACCTCAAGGCGATGATGCGAGACAAGATCGGCAGCTTCATGTCTCGCAGTGAGTGCGAAACATTTCTCAACACCTGGATTCGGAAGTACACGCTGGGCTATGACGACGCTCCGGCGGTTCAGAAGGCGAAAAACCCGCTGCGCGAGGCGCGGGTCGATGTGGTCGAGATCCCCGGCAAGCCGGGAGCCTACCGCGCGATCGCGTATCTTCGGCCGCACTTCCAGCTGGATGAGGTGAATGTTTCGCTGCGGCTGGTGGCGGACCTGCCCCAGCCCGCGTCGAAGTAGTCTCGCGCGCCGCCGCAGATGGCGCGGAAACATTCGCTCGATGCGGACCACTTACTGTCTGTATCGACTATGGTTTTGGCGGCCGCCGGCGCGAGCCGTCTGCGATTTCTGATCACAACCTGCGGCGAGCAAGCGCCGCAGCAAATTCACTGCCACTGGAGGGCAATATTCTATGGCTGCTGACATGCTCCTGCAGATTGAAGGGGTAGAGGGCGAATCTCAGATCCAGGGAAAGAGCGGCTGGATCGACATCTTGAGCTACAGTCTCGGGGCGAGCAACCCGAGCAGCGTGGCGACCGGTATGGGAAGCGGCGCCGGCAAGGTGAGCGTCTCGAGCCTCAGCGTTCAGAAGGTGATCGACAAAGCGACACCGATTCTGTTCCTGAAGTGCTGCTCGGGCAAGCACTTCGACAAGGCGAAGCTCGTGGTCCGCGAAGCCGGCGACAAGCCACTCGAATACCTCATACTGACTTTCGAGCAGGTCTACGTTGACAATATTTCGTGGGGCGGCGCCGCGGGCGGCGGTAAGCCGACCGAGAGCATCAGCCTCTCTTTCGCGAAAATCACGATCGAGTACGCGCCGCAGAAAGCGGACGGCACTCTCGGCGAGCCTGTTCCGTCAGGCTGGGACATCCAGCAGAACGTCGCCGCGGCGTAATTCGCGCGAGGGACTACATCGTGAACCCAGAACTGCTGTTCCGGGAAGGCAAACTCGACGAGGCGATCGCCGCGCTGGGCGATGCGCTTCGCAGCGATCCGTCCAATACCCGGAACCGCACGTTTCTCTTCGAGCTTCTCTGCTTTGCCGGCGAGTACGACAGAGCAGAGAAGCACCTGCGCATACTGGGCGACGCCGGTAAAGACGCGCTCGCCGCGGGTCTCCTGTATCTCGGCGCGCTCCATGCCGAACGCATCCGCCAGGGCATGTTCGCTGAAGATCGCCTGCCTGCTCCGGCTGCCGCGGCACCGTTCAGCGGCGCTCTGAATGGCAAACCGTTCCGCACGCTCGCCGACGGCGATGCGCGGATCGGCGCGCGCCTCGAGGTGCTCGCGGGCGGCGACTACCTGTGGATTCCGTTCGAACACATCGCGGAACTGACCATCGAACCGCCCAGACGCCTTCGGGATCTTCTCTGGGCATCGGCGCGCCTCAGGACCGGCCCGGGGTTCCGGGGACAGGATCTCGGCGAGGTTCTGATTCCGGCGATCGCAGCCGGGTCGGCGCAGCACGAAGACAATCAGGTCCGGCTCGGGCGGGTCACCGAGTGGTATCGCGACGAGAAAGGCAACGAGTTCCCGCTCGGCCGGAAGCTCTGGCTGGTGGATGGGGAAGAGATGCCCCTGCTCGAGGTTCGAACGCTGGAGATTCACTCGACCGCGACCGCATCCGCATCCTGATTCCTATGCCGCTTGCCGAAGGATTGCTCACGCCGATCCCAGGCGAGAACCCCTGCGGCCCAAATCTCTACTACTCACCTGAGTTCGACAAGATCCGCAAGGCGCGCGAGCCTGAGCGCGACGAGAACGGGCAACTAATCGCGGATCTCACGACCGTCGATTACCGCGAGGTGGTCCGCCTGATCACAGCCACGCTGTCGACGAAAACGAAGGACCTGAATCTTGCCGCATGGCTGGGGGAGGCTCTGCTGGCGACCACGGGCTTCGGCGGGTTGCAGGAAAACATCGAACTCATTCGTGCGCTGCTCGAGAGGTTCTGGGACAACATCCATCCCGCGATCGAAGACGGCGACGCGGAGATGCGGGCGACTCCGCTCGAGTGGTTCGGGAACTACCTCGACCCGGCCAAGAAGTGGTCACCTGCGTTCATTGCGCAGCTGGTTCCGCTCACGGCCTCCGGGCTTAATTGGCTGCAATACTCCGAGGGGCGCCGCATCGGATACGAGGAGGAGGTCGCGGGCAGCGAGCCGAGGAAGAAAGCGCGCGCCGCGGCCGTCAAGGAAGGCAAGCTGGCGCCCGAGCAGTTCGACGCCGCCGTCCTCGAGACGCCGAAGGCATTCTATAAGAAGCTGGTGGCCGATCTGACTGCATCCGCCGCATCGCTCGATGCACTCGATCAGTTCTGCCAGGAGCGTTTCGGCAGTGCCGCCCCGAGCTTTATCAAACTCAGGCGCGTGCTGGCCGAAATAACCGTGCCGGTGCGGGCAATCCTGAAGCAAAAGCTCGAGCTCGAGCCCGATCCCCCGGAACCCAGCGAACCGGAGGGCCTCTCCCCTGCATTCGCCGTCGGCGCGGGCGGAGCCGCCGCCGCTCCGGCGCTTGCACCCGGTGTGTTAACGGCCGAGATCGCGAGCCGTGAGGACGCGGTGCAGCACGTCATCGCAGCCGCGCGCCGGCTGCGGCAGGACAACCCCGCCGATCCCGTGGCCTACGTTGTCGTGCGGGCTCTCCGCTGGGGAGAGATGCGCGCCGGCGGCGGCGCGATCGATCAACGTATGCTCGACGCACCGAGCCCCGAGATTCGCACCCGGGTTCGCAGGCTTGCCATGGATGGTTTGTGGACGGACCTGCTGGCTTACGTCGAAGATGCCACCGCCCTGCCCTGCGGCCGAGGATGGCTGGACCTGCAGCGCTACGCGGTTCGCGCCTGTGAACATCTGGGCGACGAGTTCGCACCCGTCGCTTCCGCCATTCGAGGAGCATTGCGGGATTACCTCGCGGCCTTCCCTGAATTACCGCACCTGATGCTTATGGATGACACACCCGCGGCAAATGCCGAAACCCAGCAGTGGATCAGCGAACAGGTGGCGCCCGGCCCGGGGTTGCGCCAGATCCTGAGCGCGGCGCCTTCGCCGGCCGAAAACGGAACCGGCGAGATCTACAATCAGGCGCTCGAAGCCGCGCAGGCCGGCCGCCACGGCGACGCGCTCGCCCTGCTTGCTCGTTTTGCCCCCGAGAACTCCGGCCGCGCGCGGTTCCTGCACAGGCTCCAGCTCGCACAGGTGCTGATGGCGGCCGGCCGCGCGAAAGTTGCGCATCCGGTCCTCACTGAGCTTGCCCAGGAGATCGAGGCACGCAAGCTCGAGCAGTGGGAATCTCCGGCGCTGGTCGCACGCGTGCTCGCTCTTCAGTTCCACTGCCTGAAAGAGCTCAAACTCGACTCCGACACGCGCGACAAGATTCAGCAGAAGCTCTGCCTGCTCGACCCTGTGCAGGCGCTTGGGTGCGCGGAGTAGCCGATGGCGCGGGGGGCAGCCGAGCGGCCGGTCACCGTGTCCGTAATCGATCGGCTGCTCGATGACGAACCGGCAGTCGCTCAGGAACCGATTCCCACGCGTTCCCAGTCCCTGCGCATGCTGAAGAACGCCGTGCGGCGCGACATCGAATGGCTTCTGAACACCCGGCCGCCTGTGGACCCGCTGCCGGAAGGCGACTCCGAGCTGCGCCGCTCGGTCTATAACTATGGACTGCCCGATCTGGTGTCGCTCAGCTCGAAATCCGAAAGCAACTACGCACAGGTGGCGAGAATGATGGAGAACGTGCTCGCGACGTTCGAGCCCCGCCTCGCGAACATTCGGGTGAAGGTCGCGGATGCACCCGCGGACAAGCCGTTCACGCTGCGCTTCATCATTGAGGGTATGCTGAGGATCGATCCCGCGCCCGAGTACATCGCCTTCGATACCGCGCTCGAGCTGATGAGCGGCGAGTACGAAGTCCGCGGTGAGAACGCGCAGTGAGGAGGAGCGGCGGCTTTGCGGGATGAACTCCGCGAGTACTACGAGAGCGAGCTGAACTATGTCCGCCAGCTGGGCGCCGAGTTTGCAGCTCGGAATCCGAAGATCGCGGGCCGGCTGCTCCTGCCCGCCGAGATCGGCCACTGCGAGGACCCTCACGTCGAGCGGCTCATCGAAGGCTTTGCCTTTCTCGCCGCGCGCGTCCGCCTGAAACTCGATGACGAGTTCCCGGAAATCGCGGAAAGCCTGCTTGGTATTCTGCACCCGCACTACGTCCGGCCGATCCCCTCCATGTCGATCGTGGAGTTTCATACCGACGATCCGACGCTGAACTCGACCATTGACATTGCAGCCGGCACGAGGCTGTATTCACGGCCGGTCGATGGCGAGCCGTGCATCTTCCGCACCGGCTACCCGACGAGCATCCTGCCGCTGGCAGTCACCGGCGCGCAATGGCGGCCACCGGATCGTTTGCAGCCGGCGCTGAATGCGGGAGACGCGGCGTATGTGTGCCGGCTGGAGCTCACCTGCAATCCCGACGTGACCTTCGCGGCCATCGGCCTCAAAACCCTGCGGTTCTATCTCGCGGGCGACAGCCAGCTCGCGCATACACTTTATGAGCTGCTCGATAACAACTGCCTGCGCGTCGTGCTGCGCGACCCTGCAGCCGAAAACCCGCACCCGCCCGTCACGCTGTCAAAGAAGAACCTGCGCGCAATGGGCTTTTCCGACCGGGAGGCACTGCTGCCGATGCCGCTGCGCTCCTTCACCGGTTATCGCCTGCTGCAGGAGTACTTCGCGCTGCCGGAGAAGTTCTTCTTTTTCGAGCTGAAGGGGCTCGAGCCGCTGGCCGAATTCGGCAGCCGGGCGGAGATTCTGTTCCTGATCGCGGCCGATCCGCGCCGCGACCGCGAACAGATGATGGAGCTCAGGGTCAACGCGAACACGTTCCGCCTGAACTGTTCGCCGATCATTAATCTGTTCGACCACACCACCGACGGCTTTCTGCTCGACCCGACGAAGTACGAGCACCTGATCATCCCGGACGTCCGGCGCCGCAACGCCCTCGAAATCTTCTCGATCGATCAGGTGCTGCTGTCGCGCTCGTCATCTCAGGACGTGGTCGAATTCGAGCCTTTCTATGCCTTCCGGCACAGCCGTGGGACCGAGGCGCAGAAGACCTTCTATCATGCATCCCGACGCCCGTCCGCACGGCCGAACGACGAGGGCACGGATATCTGGCTCACGCTCGTCGACCTGTCCGGGCGCGTGCCGCGCCCCGCGGAGGACACCATAACCGTGCGCAGCACCTGTACGAATCGCGACCTGCCTTCGCATCTCCGCTTCGCCGACCCCGCGGGCGATTTCGAACTCGAGCGCGGCTCCGTCGTCAGGCGCATCGTGTGCCTGAAGAAACCGACCGACACATTGCGGCCGCCCGACGGGCGTGCGCTGTTGTGGCGCCAGGTATCCCACCTCTCCCTTAATTACCTCTCTCTGGTCGAGCACGGGAAGGAGGCCCTGCAGGAGATGCTGCGCGTCTACAACTTCTCCGAGGGCAAGGCAGACTCGGCCTACCTCGACCGGCAGATCAGCGGGATCAGCTCCGTGTCCAGCCGGCGGCATTTCGCGCGCGTTTCGTCGCCGGAAGGCATCAGCTTCGCGCGCGGCACGCGGGTCGATATGGAACTCGATGAAGAGCAGTTCGTCGGCGGCGGTGTGTACCTGTTCGCTTCCATTCTCGAGCACTTCCTCGGCCTCTATGTGACCCTCAACAGCTTCAGCCAGCTCGCGGTGCGAACGAAACAGAGAAAGGAGCCGCTGCGCGTATGGCCACCCCGGGCCGGTCACCGCATCCTGCTGTAGTCGACGCGGACACGCGCGAGCGGCTGTGGTCCGAGCCGTGGTCGTTCGCGTTCTTCCAGGCTGTGCGGCTGCTGAGCAGGCTATATCCGCAGCGGCAACAGGTCGGGCGTGAAGGCCCGCCATCGGAAGAGGTGGTGCGCTTCGTCGCGCACAATTCGACAGGATTTCCGGCCAGCGAGGTACAGGCGCTCGAGACCACCACGGGCGACAGGCCCGCTCGCGGCACGCGCGCCCCGGCGCTGCCGCCTGCCCGCATGTCGGTAAATTTCATGGGTCTCACGGGCCCACAGGGCGTGCTGCCGCTCTATTACACGGAGCTGGTTCGAGATCGCGTCCGCGCGGGGGACTACGCCCTGCGCGACTTTCTCGATCTCTTCAACCATCGTATGGTCTCGCTGTTTTACCGCTCCTGGGAGAAGTACCATTTCGCGGCGAGCTACGAGCGCGGCGAGACATCGCCCATAACGCGAATTCTGATCGGCCTGATCGGGCTGGGCACGCCGGGCCTGGAGAATCAGCAGGCTGTCCCCGATCAGGCTCTCGTCTTTTATGCCGGCCTGCTCAATCAGCAGCCCCGTTCGGCGATTGCGTTGCGCCACTTCATCATGGACTACTTCGCTGTCCCGGCGGAAGTCGAGCAGTTCGTGGGCTGCTGGAAACCTCTGAGCCGCGACGAGCTGTGCGCGCTCGACGAGGGAGGCGTATCGGATTCCGGAGTGCTGGGTCTGGGCGCCGTTGCCGGCGACGAGGTGTGGTCGGCGCAGACGCGTGCGCGCGTGGTGCTCGGACCGCTGTCGCTCGATCAATATCTGGACTTTCTTCCCGGCGGGAGCGCGTTCGAGCCGCTGCGCGCCATTACGCGCTTCTTCGCCGGAAACGAGATCGACTTCGAAGTACAACTGATCCTGCGCCGCGAAGAGGCGCCGCGATGCGAGCTGGGCGCCCAGGGCGGAGCCGCACCGCGGCTCGGCTGGGTGAGTTGGGCGAAGACAACCGTGATGCAGCGCGATCCGGCGGAAACGATTTTCGAGTTGTAGGGCAGGCTTCAGCGCCTGCGGCGGGCTCGAGCCCGCCAAATACGGGTTTTGAGGAGTGTTTATGTCGGTGAATCTGAAGTCGCTGATCGGCAAGCTGAATGACCGAACGCGGAGCGCTGTCGAGGGCGCAGCCGGGCTGTGCCTGTCGCGCACGCATTATGCAATCGAACCCGAGCACTACATCCAGAAGCTGCTTGATCAGCAGGACGGCGATTTCTCGCGTATCCTGTACCGGTTCGAGGTGGACAAGAGCCGGCTCGAAAAGGAGCTGACACGGAGTCTCGACCGGCTGAAGTCGGGCAACGCGCGCACGCCCGCCATCGGCACGAACCTGATCAAAACCATGACCACGGCGTGGACACTCGGATCGATCGATTTCGCCGCCGCGCAGATCCGTACCGGGTTCACCATTCTCGCCCTCACGAGCGACGAGGAATTATCGCGCCTGATGCGCGACGTCAGCAAGGAGTTCGCGAAAATCGAAGCCGAGGCTCTGCGGCGGGACTTCGCCGCCATCGTTGCCGGATCGGTCGAGGACGCGATCACGGCGGCGGCTGGCGAAACGCCGGCAGGCGAAGCAGCCCGGTCCGTGGCGGCCGGTAAGACGCCCAACCTCGATCAGTACACCATCAATCTCACCGAGCGTGCAAAGCAGGGCAGGATCGACCCCGTGCTCGGACGCGACTTCGAGATTCGCCAGCTCATCGACATTCTGCTGCGGCGCCGGCAGAACAATCCGATCCTGACCGGTGAAGCGGGTGTCGGCAAGACTGCCGTAGTGGAAGGCTTCGCGTCGCGCATTGCGAACGGCGACGTCCCGCCGCCGCTGCGAAACGTGACCATCCGGACGCTCGACCTCGCGCTGCTCCAGGCCGGCGCCGGCATCAAAGGCGAATTCGAGAACCGGCTGAAGGGGCTCATTGAAGAGGTGAAATCGTCGCCGAGTCCGATTATTGTCTTCATCGACGAAGCGCACACGATGATCGGCGCTGGCGGCCAGGCGGGCCAGGGCGACGCCGCCAACCTGCTGAAGCCGGCCCTCGCGCGCGGCGAGATGCGGACGATCGCGGCCACCACGTGGTCGGAGTACAAGAAGTATTTCGAGAAGGACCCGGCGCTGGCGCGGCGCTTTCAGGTCGTGAAGGTCGAGGAGCCCTCGGAGGAGAAATGCGCGGTGATGATGCGCGGCGTGGTTCCGTCGCTCGAGAAGCACCATAACCTGCGCATCCTTGATGAGGCCATCGCCGCGGCCGTAAAGCTCTCGCACCGGTACCTGCCGGAGCGCCAGTTGCCCGACAAGGCCGTGAGCGTGCTCGACACTGCGTGCGCGCGCCTGTCGCTGAGTCAGGAAACCACTCCCGCCGCCATAGAGGACGCAACCCGTCAGCTCGATGACCTCGAACTCCAGGAACGCATCCTTTCGCGAGAAGCCGCCGTCGGCGCAAGCCATGACGAGCGGTTACAGGAGATCGCGGCTCGCAGGGCCGAGCTGCAGGCGCGGCTCGCAGCACTCCGCGAACGCTGGGAAAGGGTCCGCGCGCTCACCGCCCGCATTCGCGAGCTGAGAAGCAGACTCGAGGCGCAGGCACTCGGCCAGGCTGCTGCGGCAACTGCCTCCGGCGGCGATGGCGCCGGCGTCGGCGCCGCCGAAATGCGCGCCGAGCTCGAGGAACTGCAGCGCGAGCTCGACAGCGTCCAGGGCGAGAACTCGCTCACCCGCGTGTGCGTGGATGCGCAGACTATCAGCGAGGTGGTCGCAGGATGGACCGGCATCCCGGTCGGCAAGCTGATGAAAGACGAGATCGCCATGGTGCTGGAGCTTGAAACCCATCTCGGCCGGCGCCTCATCGGCCAGGACCATGCTCTGCACATGGTCAGCGAGCGCATCCGCACCTCGAAGAGCAGCATGGACGATCCGGGCAAGCCGATCGGCGTCTTTATGCTCGTCGGCCCCAGCGGTGTGGGTAAGACCGAGACCGCGCTGTCGCTCGCGGACCTGCTGTACGGAGGTGAGCGAAACCTGATTACGATCAATATGTCGGAGTTCCAGGAAGCGCACACGGTATCGACGCTGAAGGGCTCGCCTCCCGGTTATGTGGGCTACGGCGAAGGCGGCGTCCTCACCGAAGCGGTCCGCCGGCGGCCGTACTCGGTCGTCCTCCTGGACGAGGTCGAGAAGGCGCATCCCGATGTCCTCGAGCTCTTCTATCAGGTCTTTGACAAGGGCTTGATGGAGGACGGCGAGGGGCGCGAGATCGATTTCAAAAACACGGTCATTCTTCTCACGACCAACGCGGCGACCGACACAATCGCGAAGCTCACGGCCGATCCCGAGACCACGCCCTCGCCCGAAGGCCTTGTGAAAGCGATCAAGCCGGAGCTGAACAAGATCTTCAAGCCCGCGTTCCTCGGCCGCCTGGTCGTCATTCCGTATTACCCGATCCGCGACGAAGCCATGCGGGCCATCATTCGCCTGAAGCTCGGCAGGATTCAGCGGCGGCTCGCCGAGAACCACAAGCTCATGCTGACCTACGATGAAGCCCTCGTGAACGAGGTCGCCAGCCGCTGCACCGAGGTGGAAAGCGGCGCGCGCAACGTCGACAACATCCTGACCAACACGATGCTGCCCGATCTCTCGCGCCGCCTGCTGACCGCCATGGCCGAAGGCGCCATGCCTTCGGCGATTCACGTGAGCGTGGGCTCGGACGGCCAGTTCGCGTACGCGTAGTCTGCCGTCTGGCAAGTACCTTTACCCAACTCCCTCACGGTCGTGGCCGGTTTTCCGAGCCGCGCGCGTCAGCAAGCGGTCAAGACATTTCAGAGACGGCAGACCAGCGAGGTCGGCCTGAGCCGGGGCGGTGGCTCTCGGACCGCTCATCAAGTACAACGTTCCTGCTACTCTGGATCCGCCGTCGGTACGCGCATGCGTTGAAAAGGGAATCCGGTGCGAAGCCGGAACTGTCCCGCAGCGGTGAACAGGAACGAAAGCCGGTCACAGGCACTGGGCCGCACCCGCGGCCCGGGAAGCTCGGCGACTAGGAAGCAGTCCAGCCTGTAAGTCCGAAGACCTGCCGATGACGTGCGGCTGTCATGCCGCGCAACTCAACTCGTCCTTCGAGAGAAAGGCCGGTCAGCTTTGAAAACCACGGCTTCTGTTCTTCTTCTTGCGGGCGGCACGCTCGCATTTGCGCAGCAGTCCGCTTCCCTCACGGGCCGCGTTCTCGATCCCG
>DASSSG010000595.1:0-3862 GCA_035708545.1 Bryobacteraceae bacterium
TCGAGAAGCAGCCGGAGGTGATCTCGACCGTGATGGCGCGATTCGCGAGTTTTGATGGCCGGCCGGTGAGTCCGCAACTCGCGCGGCCGCGTCCCGTCATGATCAGCGCGGACGTGAACGCCGGCGAGATGTCGCTCGCCGAAGATACAGCACGCGCGTTTCGACTGGGGCTCGGGTCGATTGTTGAATGGGAAGCGTTCGGACGCCGCATTCGCACGCGCGTCGCTCGGCTGCACCACAATGAGATCGGCCGCCTCTCGGGGTTCGTCGCCTACCACGTGGGTGCCGGCCCCTTCGAGGGACTCCCGAGCCTGTCCTACGCCGGAGCGCGCGTTCGGCGTGACACCGTGGCGGCGCTTCAGCGTGAGCTGTACCGCGAGTTTCCGACGGTCACGGTCATAAACACGGCTGATATCATTCAGCGCCTCGAAGAAGTGATTGACCAGATCGCGGTCGTCATTCGGTTCATCTCGGCGTTCGCGATCATCGCGGGCATCACGATTCTGGCTTCGAGCGTTGCCGGAACGCGTTTCCGGCGGCTTCGCGAGGTCGTCATTCTCAAGGCGCTGGGCGCTACGCGCAGCCGCATCGTGCGCATTTTCTCGGCGGAGTTTCTGATTCTCGGCGCTGTCGCAGGCCTTATGGGGACACTGCTTGCCGGCGGATTTTCGCTCGTGCTGGTGCGGACCTTCCTGAAATCCGAGTACCGGTTCGAGCCGCTGCCGAACGTCGTTGCCGTCGTACTGACGGCGGTGGTTGCGACGGCGACCGGATGGCTGGCGAGCTATCGGATTCTGGGCCGGAAACCTCTGGAGGTTCTGCGGGAGGAGTAAGCTTTGGCGCCATAGTCCCGTTCGCGATGGCCATTACTCCCGCAGCGACGGCGCGCGTGACCACGGCCATGTTGGCGTAGTCGAGCTTCTTCCAGTCGTCGCCCACGGCATGATAGTCGGGGAAGTCGGGCGCTACAACCAGCGTGTGCGCGGGCACGCCGGCTTCGGCCAGCGGGAAATTGTCGCTCCGCTCGAAGTATGTCGCGGTATCGGGCGGATCGTAGATTTCGACGCCGTGAAGCGCCGCCGCCCGGCGCATGATCGACCCGACCTCGGAGAAACTGAGGCCGGTCAGTGCGGCGCGGCGAAGTTGGGGACCGCGCGCATCGTCGGTGCGGCCGAGCTGTTCCAGATTGATCATCGCGACCGTGCTTTCGAGTGGCACAGCGGGGTGCCGTACGTAGAACTTCGATCCGTCCAGCCCCAGCTCCTCGCCATAAAACAGAACGAAGATCACGCTGCGTTTGGGAGCCGGCTTCCTCGCGGCCAGCTCCGCAGCGATCGCGAGCACCGCTGCTACTCCACTCGCATTGTCATTCGCTCCATTGAAGATGCAGTCGCCGGCGCAATCGGGTTTGACACCGACGTGATCGTAGTGAGCGCTGAGCATGACCCAGGTATCGCGCAGCTTCGGATCGGAGCCGCGCAGCACCGCGATGACATTGCGCGCGGCTGCTGGATCCGGTTCCGCACCCTGCATGAGCGGCTGCAGCCCGGCGGCACGGAAGTGCGCGGCAATGTACTCCGCCGCGATTGCCAATCCGCGCGAAGGCGTAGCGCGCCCTTCGAGCAGGTCGGATGAGAGAAACGACACATGCCCGAGCAGCGCGCTCGCGGTGATGGCGAAGAGGAGCTTCATCGTGGGCGGAATCTCAGGCTGCGGCTCGGCGCCGACAGGCTGCATACAGCATAGCTGCATCTGCTAACGCCGCAGCAAACGCTGGGTCAGCGAAACGCGCTTCGGCGAGAATTGCCGAATCGCCGCTTTGGCGTACGGCTTCATCTCGCGCGCGAGATATCGCAGGTACCCGGTGCGGTGAATCTCGCCGAGCGTCTCGCGATAGTGGTCCAGCAGCGTTGCGCCGGTTCGCGCCGCCGCCACACGCACGGCGGACAGCGCCATGATGGACGACAACTCCCAGACCGAACGGCCCTGAGCGCCGGCCTCCTGCTGGAGCGCGCGCCAGACCGATCGTATTTCGCCGGCAGAAGGCACCGCTCCACCCGCATCGGTCCGTATCGCCGCCAGTTGCTCGCGAAGCTGCGCGACATTCAGGGGCGGCGTATTGATCGTCTCCGCGCACCGCGCCGATGTCCGCTCGAGGCCCGCAAGCAACTGTTCGACGCTGTTGAAGGTGCTACCAGACTCGAGAATGCCTTCCCTCTGAAGCGCCGCCGCGATCTCCGGGATGAGCTGCCGGCCCGCGCCCGACACGTCGGCGAGCGCTGCCATTACCCACACGGGTGAGACGTGCAGCGTGAGCAGTCCAATCGCTTCCAGGCCGTTCCCGGCCGTGCGCCGCATGAGAAAGTCGCGCGGAAGCCGCTCGGGCTCCTCTGCATAGGCGCCCTCGACCTCCCCGACCTGCTCAATCAGAAACCGCAGGGTGCTTTCGACGAGAGCCTGGTAGAGCCGCGTGCGGCGCACAGCACGCGGCAGCACGATGTCACCAACCTCGCGTGCAAGCCCGCCAATAACGGCAATGCCCGAGCGCAACACACGCTCCGGCACGGAAGCAAGATAGCGCTGAAAGGGAGTCAGTTCAGACGGACCTCATCGCCCGCCCGCAGCCCTGAAACAACTGCGGCGTGCGTGTCGTTCCGCAGACCGAGCCGGATGGGACGCGCTTCGAATGCCTCGCCGGCTTTTACCCAGGCGACAGTCCTGCCGTTCTCATCGCGTACGGCGCCGAGCGGCACAAGCGTGGCGTTCTCGATTTTGTCGAGGATCACGGTCGCGCTGGCCGACAGATCGGGAATGATCCGGTTGTCCTGCGTCGCGAGCGTGAATCGTACAGGAAGGTTGCGGATGTAGTACTGATCGCGCCAGCTGCGCGTCGCGAGGGCTCCGATCGCATAGATCCGGCCGGGGACTTCCACGCCCGGGAATCCGTCGAGGGTGATGCGCGCATGCTGGCCGATGCGGAACTGGCTGCTCTCTGCCTGGTTAATCGCAGCCTCCACCTGCATACTGTTCGGCTGCACGATCTTCATGATCTGCTGCCCGGGGAACACCTGGTCGCCCTGCTGAATCTGCAGCATCTCGCCACCCCGGAAAACCGTCTGCATGACAGCCAGACCCGCCATCGGCGCGCGGATCGTGAAGCGCTTCAGATCGCCGACGTGCCGGTCGCGGTGGCGAATGTGCCGCTCGCGCGTGAGCTCGAGAATCCTGAGATCGGCCGCGTGCGCCTGCTTTTTGAAGCTCAGATCGTTCTGTGCCTGCTTGTAGCGGGCTTCGGCTTCATCGAGCGAGAGCTTCAGCAACTGGCGTTCGATATCGGTACGAACCTCGGCAGCCTGGTAGTCGAGACGAGCCTTGTCCCATTCGGCTTTCGCCACACGCAGCGTCTGCTGCAAAGCATCCCATTCGATCTGCTGCTCAGCGCGGCGCTTGCTCACGTCGCTCTCGGCCGCGGTTACGGTGTCGTTGACGTCATCAAGGTGGTCCTGAACCGATTGCGCGTCGAGCTCCAGAACCACGTCGCCCTTCTTCACATACGAACCCGAGGGCACAATCTTCAGGATGACCAGGTTGCCCCGCATCTCCGGGCCGCGCAGGATCGGCGCGGTGATATTGGCGAAATCGCGGGCCGAGGTCTGGCCGGCGAGGCGGGCGACGCGCTCCAGCGTGCCCGTGGTCACCTTTGCGGTCCGGACGGCGGGGACAGCGGCCGTCTGCTGGTGCGTCGTCGGCCTTGCGAGCCAGCGGTATAAGCCATATCCTGCAGCAGCAATAACAACCAGCAGAATCAACCATTTCCACGGACGGCGAGGGCTCGGGCGCGCGGTTTCGGGCGGCGCGGGAG
>DASSSG010000596.1:0-5274 GCA_035708545.1 Bryobacteraceae bacterium
GGAGCTGATGCAGGGCGACATCACGACCGTGCCGGTTGACGCGATCGCAAATGCAGCGAATTCAGGCCTGCGCGGCGGCGGCGGCGTAGACGGCGCGATTCATCGTGCCGGCGGACCGCAGATCATGCGAGAGCTGGACGCGATTCGCGCGCGCGAGGGTGGCTGCCCGACCGGCAGCGCGGTCGCGACCACGGCGGGGAGTCTGCCAGCCAAGTGGGTGTTCCATGCGGTCGGGCCGGTGTACCAGGGCGGCTCGAGCGGCGAACCCGAACTGCTCGCGGGAGCATACAGCGCGTGCCTGCGGCTGGCGGAAGAACATCGCGCCGTTTCCGTCAGTTTCCCCTCTATCAGCACCGGCGTGTACGGCTACCCCGCAGGTGAGGCTGCACGGATCGCGGTGCGCACAGTGCTGGATCAGCTCGGCAGTGCCGCGGAGTATCCGAAACGGGTGGTTTTTGTCCTGTTCGACGCGGGCACGCTCGCGGCGTACGAGGCGGCGCTATGAAAGTTCGGCTGGATGGCAAATCCATCCGCCTCCGGTTGAGTGATTCGGAGGCGGCGCACCTGGCGAGCACAGGTGAGGTGTCGGTGAAGACCGCTTTCCCGAATGGGCGAGCGCTCATGGTTCGGCTCGAAGCCGCTGAGCTCGATGCTCCGCCGGCCGGCTTTGACGATGACACGGTGCTGGTTCGCCTGCCCGCCCGCGCCGTGCGTCAATGGGCCAGCTCCGATCAGGTCGGGATCTACTTCGACATACAGGGCTTAGGGATAGCGGTAGAGAAAGACCTTCGCGAGTGCCGACGGTGACGCGCTCCAACCAGGCTGGCGGGCGGCTGCGCGTTGACGTATGATGACCCTACATCTGAAACGGTGGGAATCGCGCCTCGCGCAGGCGCGTACCGACTATGCGACAAGACAGCGTCGCCGCGTCGGGCCTGCGAACCGGTTGGGGATCGCTGGCCGCCAAAATCAGCAGTGCCATCCTGCTGTTCGAAACAATCACCGGCCTGATCGTCACGCTTAGTCCGTTCGGCGCGACCGTGCAGTGGTCGCTGCTGATCCACACCGGCGTCGGTGTGCTTACGCTCGCTCCGCTGTGCTGGTACTTCGCGATTCACTGGGCAGACTACCGGCGCCAGGCGTGGTCTGATGTGCTGCTGCTCGGCTACATTGGCGTCACGGCGCTGCTGGTGTGCTGCGTGTCCGGACTCGTCGTCACGTGGCAGGGTCTGTTCGGGATCCGCACGAGCTCCGTCTGGCGGAACATACACCTGATCTCGACAATTGCCGCAGTTGTTCCCACAGGCACGCATCTGGTGCTGGCATGGCTGCGGCGGCGGGCTGCGCGCGCGGGCGGCGAAGGCGCGACCGGCTGGGCCGTTCAGAGCGCCGCATGGGGGTTGGTTCCGCTGCTCATTCTTCCGGCTCTCGTGCTGTTCGCTCCGGAAACGAAGTACGTAAACGCGTTCCCGTCGAACTACAACTTCCTTTACGGGAAAGACAAACCATTCGCGCCCAGCCTCGCCAGGACGGGCACCGGCGGCGCCTATGACGCGCGGTCGCTCGCCGGCTCGGAATCGTGCGGCGATTCGGGCTGCCACACGCAGATCGTCGAGGAGTGGAGACCGAGCGCCCATCGCTACTCCGCGATGGACCCCGTGTTTCAAACGATCCAGAACGTGATGGCGAAGCAGAACGGGCCGGAGTCGACGCGCTACTGCGGCGGTTGCCACGACCCGATATCGCTGTTCTCCGGGACGAAAAACATCTTCGTCGAGAAGCTCACCGGCCTGCACGGCTATAACGAAGGAGTCTCCTGCCTTGCCTGCCACTCGATCCAGAAAACTGATATTCAGGGCAACGCGAATTACCTGATCGTGCAGCCTCGCGCGTATCTGTGGCAGTGGACCAAAGATCACAGCGCCGCCGCCGTGGCGCGCAATTTCCTGATTCGCACGTACCCGGCCGAGCATAATCGCCTCAGCAAGCGCATGTTCAAGAAGCCCGAGTACTGCGCCGCGTGCCACAAACAGTTCATAGACCAGGTGGTAAACCGCGTCGGCTGGGTGCAGCTGCAGAACCAGTACGACAACTGGGCCGCCAGCCACTGGAACAAGAAAGGTGACGCGCGCGGCACGGTCGAGTGCCGTGAATGTCACATGCCGCTGGTCGACTCGACCGATCCGGCTGCGGGCGATGCCGCCGATTACAATCGCAGGCCCACCGACCGAAAGCACCGCAGCCACCGCTTCCTGGCCGCGAACAACATGATGCCGGCGCTGCTGAAACTGCCGGGGGGCGCTAAGCACGTGGAGCTGACGAATCGCTGGCTGCAGGGTCACCTGGAGATTCCCGAGATTCGCGGAAAGTGGGCGGAAGGGCCGGTTGTGCGCGCGCGCATCGAGGCGCCGGATGCGGTGGCGCCCGGCGAGCGCTTCCCGTTCCGCGTCGTGCTCACGTCGAATAAAGTCGGCCATGACTACCCTACGGGACCGCTGGACATGATTCAGAGCTGGCTCGAGGTGCGCGTCGCCGACGATCGGGGAAACGTCGTCTTCGCTTCCGGACGCCGTGACGCGAAGGGCTACCTCGAGCCCGGCACGTTTCTGTTCAAAGCCGAACCCGTGGACCAGTACGGCAACCTGATCGACCGTCACAACCTGTGGGAAATGGTCGGAGTGCGCTACCGGCGCTCGTTGTTTCCCGGCTACTCGGATACTGTCGAGTACCAGGTTGCGTGCCCATCGACGGCAGTACCGGCTCGCGCGAGCAAGCCCGAGCAGTTCGAGCTGCGTGCCGCGCCGTCAGCGTCTGCGTACACCATCACAGCTGCTCTGAACTACCGCAAGATCGATCAGTTCCTTCTCGATTACGTGCTGGGGCAAAAGCACGGGCTGACTGCTCCGCCGGTAGAGATCACGCGCGCGACCGCGACAGTGGCGGTGCGGAGCCGCGATTAATGCCCAGAGCTTTCGGGCGGCGGCATCGGCGGATCGCGTGGACGGCGGGCATCCTGCTGACGATCGCTGCCTCCGGCGGGCTGCTTGCGTGGAAAATCCATCGCGACAATGCGCCGGAGGTGTACACGCCGGGCGAGGCTTCGGCCGACATCACTGCCGTCGTCGCCGAAGGTGGCGCCCTGCATTCCGGCGGCGGGACCCTTCACCGCGAGGAGGTGAGCCAGCGCCGATCCGACCCGCTGCGCGATCCGGGGAAGCAGCTTCCCGCGGGCGCGCCACCCCCGCGCTTTACGGACGTGACCGCCGAGGCCGGGCTCACTGCGTTCCGGACCTTCGCGGGAAATCGATCGTCCCAGCTTCCGGAGGACATGGGCGGAGGCGTCGCGTGGGGCGATTACAACAACGACGGCTTCGAGGATCTGTTCCTCGTCAGCGCGGGCGGCGCGCTGGATCTGCCGCCCGCGCAGCGTGCGCGCTCGATGCTGTTTCGCAATCGCGGCGATGGAACCTTCGAGGAGGATGCGAGCATCGGCGAACTGCGCATCCTCGGCATGGGCGCGGCCTGGGGCGATTACAACAACGACGGCTGGATCGACCTCGCAGTGACCGGCTACAAAGAGCTGCTGCTGTTCCGCAATGCAAACGGCCGGCTGGTGCGCGAAACGAGCTTTCCCGCGCCGGCAGGATTCTGGACGGGCGCTTCGTGGGGCGATTACAACAATGACGGCCGTCTGGATCTCTACGTCTGCGGGTACGTCCGGTATACCTTCGATCGGAGCAAACGAGGTTACCTGTCGCAGCAGTTCGGGCTCGAGGTGCCCTACACGCTGAACCCGGCGTCGTTCGAACCGGAGCGTAACCTGCTGTTTCGCAACGACGGCGGCAGATTCACCGAGGTCGCGAAACAGCTCGCCGTCGATAACCCGCAGGGCCGTAGTCTCAGCGCGCTGTGGCACGATTTCAACGCCGACGGCTGGGTGGATCTGTACGTCGCGAACGACATCTCGGAGAACAAGTTCTTCCTGAACGAGCGAGGACAGTTTCGGGATTCCGGCCACTCCGCCTGGATTGCGGAGTATCGCGGATCGATGGGGCTGGCAGCGGGCGACTTCGATCGCGACGGCGACGATGATCTGTTCATTTCGCACTGGATCGCGCAGCAATACGCGCTGTATCAGTCGCTCGCCGCCGATAACCGGGCAGCCGGGCGAGCGGCTGGTCTGCACTTCACCGATGTCGCGGAGATGGTTGGGATCGGGCAACCATCGCTCCAGAAGATCGGCTGGGGAACGGCTTTCGCCGACTTCGATTCCGACGGCTGGCTCGATCTGGCGGTCGCCAACGGCAGCACCTTCGAGAGCAAAGATGCGCAACGGCGGCTGCTGCCGATGGAGTCCTTTCTGTTCTGGAGCAATCGGGGCCGTTTTTTTCACGACCTTGCTCCATGGAACCGCTCACTGTCCACCGCGCGTGTGAGCCGCGGGCTGGCTGTCGCCGACTACGACAACGACGGCAGTGTCGATGTTGCGGTGATCGATCTGGACGGCGGCGTGCGCCTGCTGCGCAACGATATGCCACACGGCAACTGGATTGAAGTCCGGCTGGCGCGCGCGGGAGGCTTGCCTGCGGACGGGAGCATCGTGGTCGCCCGCGCGGGCGCAGGCACGATGCGCGCCGCCGTGACCAGCGCCTCGTACGTGTCCCAGAACAGCCCCCGCGTCCATTTCGGGCTGGGCTCGGCGGCGCGTGTAGACACGCTCGAGGTTTTCTGGCCGGGCGGCCGCCGGGACAGCTGGAGCAAGCTGGATGGAAATCGAATCTGGGACGTGCGCCAGGGAGAGGCCGAGGCGAGCCCGTTCGGCGCGGCGGCACTCGTTCAGTTCTGGGCAAAGCAGCGGTCGGCCATGGATGCGATGAAGCGGCAGGGTGACACTGCGCGCGCAACGCAGCTCTTCCGCGAAGCTTTGTCTATAAATCCCTCTCATGAAGACTCGCGGTATTACCTTGCGAACTGCCTCGTCACCCAGGGAGATATCAGGGGCGCTGTCAGCGAGCTCGACGAGCTTGCGCGTATTAACCCGATGAGCCATCGCGCCTGGCAGCGCCGTGGTGTTCTGCTCGCCGCGACGGGCCGTTTGGCTGAGGCGCAGGAATCGCTGGAACGGGCGCGCCGCATCAATCCGGAGGAGACGGGGACGCTTCTGCTGCTGAGTGAGGTGGCGCTCGCGCGCAATGATCCGGCGGCGGCCGATCGCCAGCTCGGCCTCGCGCTGCAGATGAACCCGCGCTCTGCCGGCGGCTTGTTTCTGCGCGG
>DASSSG010000597.1:0-3490 GCA_035708545.1 Bryobacteraceae bacterium
TTTCCTCTGGCACCAGCTCCGCCTGCTGCGGAGTCGTGGCCTGCAGCGCGTGGTCCTGTGCGTCGGCTACCTGGGCGAGATGATCGTGGAACAGTTCGGCGACGGATCCGAAGCCGGCGTGCACATCGACTATTCGTTCGACGGCCCAGTGTTGCTTGGAACCGCCGGAGCCCTTCGCCACGCCCTGCCGCTGCTGGGCGAGTCGTTCTTCGTGATGTATGGCGATTCCTATCTGGATTGTGACTACGAGGCCGTTGCCGCGACGTTTCGCGCCAGCGGCAAGACAGCGCTTATGACGGTCTATCGGAACGAGGGCCGGTACGACGCCAGCAACGTGGAGTATCGGGATGGCGTCATCCTGCGGTACGACAAACGGAACCCCACACCGGAGATGAAGTACATTGACTACGGTCTCGGCGTCTTCCGCCGCGAGCCGTTTGTCGAGCTTCCGGATAACGAGCCGCACGACCTCGCGGTCGTCTATCAATCGCTTCTGCATCGCGGCCGGTTGGCGGGCTATGAGGTGGCCTCGAGGTTCTATGAGATAGGATCGCCCGAGGGCCTGGAGCAAACGCGCAGGTACCTCACTGAAACATCCTCGGGTCAGCACTCACCGAGTGCAGTGTGATAAGCTTCTGTTTCAATCACATTGCTGCGGAGGCGATCGTATCATCCGTCTGTCGCGGCGTGCCAGTTTTTCCGCAAGATGACTTTCACGCAGTCCTTCCTCGCCGAGGCCGGCGAAATTCTGGGCAGACTCGACGCTGACGCGATCGAGCGTATGGCCCATCGTCTCGCCGGCGTGCGGGCGGCGGGCGGCCGGCTGTTCATTCTCGGCGTCGGCGGCAGCGCCGCTAACGCCTCGCACGCGGTGAACGATTTTCGCAAGCTCGCCGAGTTCGAAGCGTACTCAGCTGCCGATAACGTTTCGGAGCTGACGGCGCGCACGAACGATGAAGGCTGGGCAACTGTCTTTGAAGCCTGGCTTCGCACCAGCCGCCTGCAGCCGCGAGACGCCGTGCTCGTGCTCTCTGTCGGCGGCGGCAATCGCGAACGTCAGGTCAGCCCCAATCTCGTAACGGCGATCGATTATGCGAAGCAGGTCGGGTGTACCGTCCTTGGAATCGTGGGCCGTGACGGAGGTCACACAGCAGCCATGGCGGACGTATCCGTCATTGTTCCCACGGTAAATCCGGACCACGTAACGCCACATTCGGAAGCGTTTCAGGCGGTGGTGTGGCATCTGCTTGTGTCGCACCCCGCGCTGAAGCGTGTCGCCACCAAATGGGAGTCCGTCGCGGCCGGCGCGCGCGGTGTTTGCGGCCGTGCCGTGTTCTTCGACAGAGACGGCGTGCTGAACGCGCCGGTCCTTGTGCATGGCAAGCCGTTCCCGCCGTCGAACCCGGCCGACCTGCGCGTCACGCCTGATGCCGCGCAGCTGCTCGAGCGGCTGAAGGCGCTCGGTTTCGTTCTGCTAACCGTTACCAATCAGCCGGACGTCGCGCGCGGCACCGTCGATCGCGCCGCGGTGGAGCAGATCAACAGCCGGTTGCGTTCCGAGCTGCCCCTCGATGACATGCTCGTGTGCTACCACGACGATCGTGACGCCTGTGACTGCCGGAAGCCTCAACCCGGTCTGCTGAAGCGCGCCGCCCAGCTATATTCGCTCGATCTGAGCCGCAGCTATCTTATCGGAGACCGCTGGCGCGATGTCGACGCCGGCGCGAACGCAGGCTGCAAGACCGTATGGATCGATCATAAGTACGACGAGCGGGCGCCCAACTCACGCCCGAATGCGCGTGTATCCTCGCTCGCCGAGGCCGTAGAGTGGATTGTTCGCGACTCCGGAGCTGCATGAAGCCTCTGTCCGACCTGCGCGTGAAGCTTTTCGCCGATGGTGCGAATATCAGCGACATTCTTACGTGGTACGCGCATCCGCTCATTCGGGGTTTCACTACAAATCCGACGCTCATGCGCAGCGCCGGAGTCAGCGATTACGAAGCGTTCGCGCGCGAAGTGCTTGCCTGTGTTCCGGACCGGCCCGTCTCGTTCGAGGTTTTTGCCGACGAGTTCCCCGAGATGGAGCGCCAGGCGCGGCGGATTGCAGCATGGGCCGATAACGTTTACGTCAAGATCCCAGTGACCAATACGAAACGGGAGCCCGCTCTCGATCTCATCTGCCGGCTTACGCACTCCGGCATCAGGTTGAATGTCACGGCACTGATGACCCTCGCGCAGGTGCGCGACGTGTGCCGCGCCCTGTCTGGCGGCGCACCGGCGTACATCTCCGTGTTCGCCGGCCGGATCGCCGACACGGGCAGGGCCGTTCTCCCGCTGATGGCGGCAGCGGCCGAACTCATCGCCACGGAACCGCAGGTCGAGCTGATCTGGGCCAGTCCGCGCGAACTGCTCAACATATACGAAGCTGATGCGGCCGGCTGCCACATCATCACGGCCACCTCAGCCATACTCTCGAAACTGCATCTCGTGGGTAAGGATCTGGACGATTACTCCCTCGAGACGGTGCAGATGTTCTACAACGATGCGTCCGGCTCTGGATACAGATTATAGCGGCATGAGTATCCGGACCGACTCACTGCCCATTACGTCCGATCCGGGAATCACGCTGCTCGTACCCGACCGTGATACGGCGCATCCGCTTGTCTCCATCGTGATTCCGGCGATGAACGAGGAACTCACCATCTCCGATTTCATCGATTGGTGCATGGAGGGACTGGAAGGGGCCGGCGTCGAAGGCGAGGTCCTCATCGTGGATAGTTCGACCGACCGCACGGCCGAGATCGCTCTGGCGCGCGGGGCGCGCGTGCTGCGCACGCCGAAGCGGGGTCTTGGGCGCGCCTACGTTGATGCGATCCCGTACGTCCGTGGTGAATACATCGTGATGGGCGACGCCGATTGTACTTATGATTTCCGCAATCTCGCGCCCTACGTGGAGAAGTTTCGCGCCGGCTACGAGTACATCATGGGCTCACGGTATCTCGGCTCTATCCAGCCGGGTGCGATGCCTCCGCTGCACCAGTATTTCGGCACGCCGGTAACTACCTGGATACTCAACTTTCTGTACGCGAGTAAGTTTTCAGACATCCACTGCGGAATGCGCGGGATTACGCGGTCTGCCTTGATGAGGATGGATCTTCAGTCACAGTCATGGGAGTACGCCTCCGAGATGGTGCTCAAGTCTGTTCGCATGCAGCTCCGCACGGCTGAAGTGCCGGTCCGGTTCCTGAAAGACCGCGATGGCCGTCTCAGTCACCATAAGCGCAGCGGCTGGTTTTCGCCCTGGCAGGCCGGCTGGATCAACCTCCGCGCCATGTTCATCTACGGCGCCGATTTCTTCGTTTTTCGGCCAGGCCTCCTGTTGCTGCTGATCGGCTGCCTGCTGACACTGCCGCTTACCTTCGGGCCGGTCACCGTCGGGCCCATTACTTTCTCCTTGTATTGGATGCTGATGGGCCTGACGCTCAGCGTT
>DASSSG010000598.1:0-2394 GCA_035708545.1 Bryobacteraceae bacterium
CGTACACGATCGACGAGTCGATCATGACGCGCCCCCGCGTGAGCCGATGGCCCGCCAGCGCGATGGTGGCCGCGCTCATCAGGGCGCCGAAGCCCATCGCCGCGAGGAGCAGACCCTGTCCTTCCGCGCCTACGCGCAGCAGGTCCCGCGCGAACACCGGCAGCAGCGTGGTGAACGGAAACATCAAGGCGCATACGATGGTCGTGGTGAGAATTCCGGCGCGCACCGTCTGGTGGTGCCAGGAAAACTTCCAGCCTTCGACGATGCTGTGCGCGAAAGACTCCCGTCGCGCCGTCATGGCTCTGCGGTCGGAATGCGGCAGCGGGGTGAGCCGCGCCGTCCATGCCACTGCTATGAACATGCAGGCGGCCTGCACCGCGAACGCGCCGCCGGTGTCTGCCATCGCGATGAGCGCGCCCGCCAGCGCCGGTCCGAAGAGCCGTGCCCCGTTGAAGATCAACGCGGTAAGCCCGATGGCGTTGGTCAGCAAATCGAGCGGCACGGTGTCGGTCACGATCGCCGAGCGCGCAGGCTGCTGAATGGCCTGCATCATGCCGGCAACCACCGCGGTCACGTAGACGTGCCATGGTTCGACATGCCTGGTAAATATCAGGAGCGCCAGAACCGCAAACGACAGGCCTTGTATCGTCAATGAAACGAGCATCAATGTCTTGCGCGAATAGCGATCGGCGGCCGTGCCTGCGAACGGCGAAATCAGCAGCGTCGGAATTAACTGAATGCCGCGCACGAGACCGAGCTGGACGACGGAATCCGTAAGCTGGTAGATCAGCCAACCGCGGGAGAGCTCGTCCATCCACATGCCGATGTTGCCGAACAGCTGGCCGCCGCAAATCAGCCGGAACTCGCGGTAATGCAGTGCCTTGAACGCGCGATGGCTGCGGATCGTCGAGAAGAACGGACTCATGGCGGGGCGTAGTCTACAGCGAGGAAACCGCAGGCCACACCGGCTGAGCTCGCTGCTCGCAAGACAATCTGAGCGTTACACTCACGTTGTTACCGGGAGCAAACCGTGGACAAGAAACGACGCTCGCTGCTCACCACTACTGTCGCCGTCGGCGCCGCTGCTGCCGCGCCGGGCGCCTTTGCACAACCAGCTCAGAAAGGGAGAGCTATGCCGTTCTACGAGAGAGGTAATGTCCGCATTGCATACGAGGAAGCCGGCAAGGGCTTCCCGCTGCTGATCATCTCCGGCGGAGGACTCAACTCGACGATCGAATGGACCAAGAAGAACGCGCCGTTCAACGCGATGGAGGAGTTCAGTAATGAATATCGCGTCATCGTGACGGATCTGCGCAACGCGCACGGTGGGCAGTCCACGGGTCCACTCGAGGTGGACCGGCCGTGGGACTCGTACACCGACGACCTGCTCGGCCTGATGGACCATCTCGGCATCAAGCGCTTCCTGGCGCTGGGCTACTGCATCGGTGCGCCGTACATCTGGAACCTGGTGAAGCGCGCGCCGGACCGGATCGTCGCCGCCGTGCCGGCGCAGCCCGTCGGCTGGAACAAGGCTCACCCGCTCTACATGCGCGAGCTCAGCATGAAGAGCTGGGCGCCCGAACTCATGAAGCGCGACCCCAGGGTCACGCCGGACATGATCGAGAAGTTCCTCACGCGGATGTTTCCCAACCCCGACTGGCTCTTCACCGTGGACCGCGACTTCGTCCGCAAATGCCAGACGCCGATGCTGATCCTGCTGGACGACACGCCGGGGCACCCGTACGACGTGGCGTGGGAGACGGCGATGATCGCGCCGAAATCGGAGCTCGCCCACTATCCCTGGAAAGATCCGAAGGAGCTGATCCCGATCGCGGTGCGTCAGGTGCGCTCGTTCCTCCGGGCGCACCGGCCTGCGGCGTAGCTCGGAACACGAGCGCGAGCAATGTCGACATTCGTCTTGGTCCATGGTGCGTATCAGGGGGGCTGGATCTGGAAACCCGTCGTCGCGCGTTTGCGCGCGGCGGGGCACGTTGCGTATGCGCCCACACTTGATGGGTGCGCCGAAAGGCGACATCAGGTGAGGCCCGGCATAACCGTGGCCACGCACGCTCAGGAAATCGCGGATTTTCTCTTTTACGAAGACCTGCGAGACGTCGTGCTCGCAGGCACGAGCGCAGGCGGCATGGTGATCCTGAAGGCGGCAGAGCTGGCGCGGGATCGTATCGCCCGGTTGAGCTTCGTTGATGCGCTTGCGCTGCTTCCCGGTGAGCGCGTTGGTGCGATCACTAATCGGCCGACGCCGAGAGAAGTGAACGACCTCACGACTACGTATTCGCGTGCGGACGCGGAGAAGCGGATGTTCAAGGATCTTGAGCCGGCCCTGCGCGCCTGGGCGCTCGAGCGCATCACGCCGCATCCGGTCGAAGCGCTCGA
>DASSSG010000599.1:0-2232 GCA_035708545.1 Bryobacteraceae bacterium
CGATTTCTCGCGCACGGTGGACGCGCGGGGCACGCTGATCCCCATCTACGACCCGCGAACGACCGTGCCCAACCCGAACGGCAGCGGCTTCGTGCGGCAACTCTTCCCCGGCAACATCATCCCGCGCGAACGCTTCGATCCGGTGGCACTGAAGATTCTCGAGTTCATGCCGCTGCCGAACGCAACTCCCGACGATCCGCTGACGAACGCCAACAACTTCATGTCGCAGGCGGTGACGCCGGTCCGGCAAGGCGTACAGAACTATCGGATCGATCACCGGTTCTCGGAGAGCGACAACATGCTGGTGCGCTACTCGGGCACGCGCAACACCAGACAGGGCAACGGCTGGGGCCTCGGGCCGGCCGATCCCGACATCTTCGCCCGCCGCGACCAGCGCGATAACCACAACTTCGTCTTTACCGAGACGCACGTCTTCTCGCCCGCGATCATCAACGAATTCAAGGGCAACTTCACGCGCCAGAACCTTCCGTTCCTGCACCCGAGTTTCGGCCAGGACTGGCCTGTGAAGCTCGGGATGCCGGCGATCTTCCCGCGCGACCTGTTCCCACGCATCAATATCAGCGGAATGCTGCCGCTCGGCTCGGATCCGTTCGCTGCCGGAATCCGCGCGCAGCATTCTATCCAGCTCGCCGATTCGCTCAGCATCGTACGCGGTGCGCATAACTTCAAGGCCGGCGTCGATCACCGCTGGTTCCGGCTGAACTGGGCCCTGTTTCGCAACATCTCGGGCAATTTCGATTTTGGCGCCGGGCTCACGAACAACCCGCTGAGTCCGCCGGGCACTGGCCACGGGTTTGCGACGTTCCTGCTCGGCGAAGTGGCAGGCGGCCGGCAGGAGTTCGTACCGTTCTTCTCGTTTCATTCATGGTCGAACGGAATGTACTTTCAGGACGACTGGAAGGTCACGCGCCGTCTCACGCTGAACCTCGGCCTGCGGTACGATCTCGCGTCCGAGCCGGTCGAGCGGCACAACAAGTTCTCGAACTTCGATCCGTTCGTTATGAATCCGGAGACCGGCTGGCCGGGCGTGCTGACATACGCAGGCGTGACATCGCCACGCCACTTTGTCGACCGCGACTGGAACAACCTCGGCCCGCGCATCGGGTTTGCATGGGACATCACGGGCAACGGCAAGACAGCCATCCGAGGTAACTACGCGCTCGTTTACCTGCTGGTGGAATCCGGCGATACGCAGGGCGATTCATCTAACTCGTTTGGCTTTTCGTCAGAGACGCTGTTCACGGCTGCCGGTGGAGCGCCTGTACCGGCATTCCGGCTTAGCCAGGGACCGTCGGCGCTGATCCAGCCGCTCGGGCCGCGAGGCGGGCCCTCGGCGTTCCGCGGACAGAGCGTGCGGTATCAGGACCGCAATGCGCCAACGCCATATCTGCAGCAATGGAATCTGACGCTGCAGCGCGAGGTGATCAGCGGATGGGTGGGAAGCGTAGCCTATGCAGGCAACAAAGGCACGTACCTGTTCGGCGCGAACTACGATCTCAACCAGCTCGACCCGCAGTACTTCTCGCTCGGCCTCACGCTCCAGGACCAGGTGCCGAATCGCTTCTTCGGGCAAATCGCCACCGGGGCGCTTTCAGGACGCACCATCTCGCGGTCACAGTCGCTGCGGCCGTTCCCCGATTACTTATCGGTCGGCACGTATGCGCTCCACGGTTCCTCGAGCATCTATCACTCGCTGCAGAGCACGCTCGAAAAGCGCTATTCATCTGGTCTGAGCGCGCTGCTTTCCTACACGTTCAGCAAGCTGATCAACGATTCTTTCTCGAGTGCGGGCAGTTCCGGCGCGCCGGGCGAGTTCCGGGTCGGCCGCTTCAACCGCCGTCTCGAGCGCGCCGTCGACCAAAACGACGTGACGCACCGCTTCGTCGGAAGCGCCGTGTACGAGCTGCCATTCGGTAAAGGCAAGCCGCTGCTGGGCGGTGCGCACGGGGTGGCGAACGTGCTGATTGGCGGCTGGCAGATCAACACCATCACCACCATTGAGAGCGGCACCCCGCTGCTGGTTCGCGGCTCGAACAATTTCACAGGCATCAACTTTCCCGATGTAATCCGCGACCCCACACTGCCGGGCGATCAGCGGACGGTGCTCCGCTGGTTCGACACCGACGCCTTCCGCAACCCGGCGAACTTCACGTTGGGCATCGCCGCGCGCACGCTGGCGTGGACGCGCGGCCCGGGGATGCTCGACGTCTC
>DASSSG010000600.1:0-2472 GCA_035708545.1 Bryobacteraceae bacterium
CGGGCGCGAACATCGGCTCCTGCGCCCTGATGAAGGGGCCGAACGGGTCCGAGCTCGACACGTTGAAGCCGCCACGCAGTGGCGGAGAATATTCGTAGCGAATCCCGAGATTCAACTGCAGCCGTTGCGACAGGCGCCAGTCGTCCTGAACGTAAAAACCATAATTGCGCGTTCGCAGACCCTTGCCTCCGCCGAACAGGATCGAAACCCTGACCGCGCGGTCCGCCATCAGGTCGGCAAGCGTGTTGTAGACATGGGTCGGCTGCCCTCCCTGGCCGCGAACGCTCCGCATTTCGCGGATCTCGAATCCCGTCTTCACGGAATGCCGGCCGCGAATCACGCTGAGGTTATCCGCAACCGTGTAGGTGGTCGTCGTGAAATCGATAAAGCTGGGCAGGTTCGCATTCAGCCCGACATCGGAAACCTGAATCCACGCCGGTACCGCCTCACGCCCGAACTCATTGCGGAAAAGCGACACACGGTTGAACCCCACTCGCGCCTCATTGAAAACGGCCGGCGAGATGGCCCAGCTGTCCTGAACCATCGCATTGTGGAAGCGGTTCGGAAACACGCGCGGAAGTTTCGGCTGAAGATTCGGAACCACGTAATCCTGGTTGTTGTAGCTGAATCGCAACGACAGACGATGGTCGGCCATGTTGACGTCGCCGCGGGTGAGGAACGTATGCTCTTCGTTCCTGCGCGGGTCGTTGCGGCGGTGAAATCCGATCAGCGGATTGCTGGTCGGCTCAAACGTGAGGGGCATCGTCGCTTCCAGCGTGCTCCGGATGGCAGCCGGTACCTGCGCCAGCAGCGCAGGCGTAAACGTGTTCCCGGTCAGTTGCGAGTTTCGCGTGACCTGCGCTGCCTCGTAATTGAAGAAAAAGAAGGCGCGGTCCCGCAGAATCGGCCCGCCGAGATTGCCGCCGAACTGGTTCCAGCGGAGCGCCGGCTTCGTCAGGTTCGATCGGTTTGAGAAGAAGCTGTTCGCATCGAGGGCGTCGTTGCGAAAAAACTCGAACAGAGTCCCGTGGAACTCGTTGGTTCCTCCGCGCGTGATCACATTCAGCACGCCGCCGGCCGACCGGCCATACTCGGCCGAGAAAGCACTGCCTGTGGCCTTGAACTCTTCGATCGCCTCCACGCTCACAGTGTTGATCAGCGTGCCGCCGCCGCCGGCCGACTCGTAACCTGCGCTGCCGTTCACCTCACCAAAACTCATGTCGACGCCGTCGAGCATCAGATTGTTCGCGAGCGCCGATGAGCCATGAAACTCAACTCCTCCGCGG
Source organism: Bryobacteraceae bacterium (assembly GCA_035708545.1). Classification (GTDB taxonomy): domain Bacteria; phylum Acidobacteriota; class Terriglobia; order Bryobacterales; family Bryobacteraceae; genus DASSSG01. Next base: position 1,287 of record DASSSG010000600.1, read on the forward strand.
CCTCCCGCGCTGCTCGCCGGCGAGTTGATGACGCCAGCCTGCAGACCAACCAGTTGCGTGAAGTTCCGCCCGTTCAGCGGAAGCGCGTCTACTTTGGCGCGTCCCACAACAACGCCAAGATCGGTGGTGGTTGCGTTCACCAGGGGCGCCGAAGCCACTACTTCTACGGCGGTCGTCACCTGGCCCAGCTTCAGAGTCAGATCAATGCGCGGCCGGGTGCCCGAATTCAAAACGAACTCGGAAGTCGCGGCGGTCTGGAACCCCTCAGCCGCCGCTTCCAGCCGGTAGCTGCCCGCGTTCAAGAGAGGGAATTCGTAGTAGCCGGAGCTGTTGGCGATCGCTTCACGAGCCTCATTCGTCCCGAGATTCGTGACGGTCACGCGCGCGCCTGCGATGGCCGCACCGCTCGGATCGGTGATGCTGCCGACGATTGATCCACCGCCGATCTGCGCAGCCAGTGGCAATGAGAAGCTGCCTGCGATCAGGACCAGCAGTGCCCCACGAACAAACGAGGTTCGCATCTGTTCAACTTCCTTTCAGGCGGCCTCTACAGGCCGAATTGTTCCGGCTGGTCCTTGAATAGCCACAGCCAGCCTTCGAGCATGTGCTTTTTCACGGCAGCTTCGATCGACTGACGGTCCTTTGAAAGCACAATATCGAGCAGCTGCCGGTGCTGCTCATAACACGTCGTCAGCCCGGCGCGCCACCAGCGGTCGAGCGATTCGTGCGACCCGAAACGCTCGTCCAGTTCCTGCTCCTTCAAGCCCGGCAGCAGTGACGTATACGCGAAGTAGCTGGTGCAGATTTGCGTCAGAAGGCGTGTCAGAACCTCGTTCCCTGACGCCTGCCAGAGCCGGCGATGAAAGTCGAAGTCCTCACGCGAGCAGGTGTAGAGGTCCTGATGAACCGCATGCTGCCGGATGGACTCCACGAGCGCACCCAGCGCCTCGACCTCCGCGGCAGTGAGGCGACGGCTGCCCAGCCACACCGCGTACGGCTCCAGTTGCATCCGCACGCTGAGGATTTCACGCAGCCTGTCGGCGGAAAGATCCGTAACAAAGCTGGCGGAATTTGTTTTCTTTGTGACGAGGCCCTCCTGCTCGAGAACCTGCAGGGCTTCCCGGACGCTCGCCTGGCTGGTGCTTGTCGATTCGGCGATCGCGCGCTCGACGAGGCGCTGGCCGGG